>JAPPLJ010000059.1 GCA_028819475.1 Rhodospirillaceae bacterium | reverse complement strand
AGCGGAAACCGCTGGATTGAGCGGCGGTTTGTGACTATTCGCTATAATTCCCTATTTTTTGAACCGATACACGACCAAACACAGATGCATGAGTGTCGGCGGCCCGGTCAGGGTTTCATCTGCGGCGCGAACCGGTCGCGGATCCGCTCGAAGAGCCGGTCGCGCACCTGGCGGTAGGCATCGAGCCGCTGTTCGCGGCTTCCCTCCACCAGGCTGGGGTCGAAGGTGTTCCAGAATTCGACCTCGACCGGGCTGGTCCGGGTCAGTTCCAGGGCGCGGTGATGCGCTTCCGGCGACAGGGTGACGACGATATCGAACAGGTCGTCCTGCAGGTCGTCGAACGTCTTGGCGGCGTGCCGCGAAATGTCGATGCCCATTTCCTCCATGACGGCGATAGCGAAACCGTCCACCTCCCGCTTCCGCGTGCCGGCCGAATCGACGTAGATCCGGGTGCCGTGCAGGAATTTCAGGAAGCCCTCCGCCATCGGCGAGCGGATGGCGTTCATGGAGCAGGCGAACAGGACGCTGCCCGGCAGGTCGCTCATTCCGCTGCCCGCCCGATGCCGGCAGTCTGCGCGCCCGCCGGTCCGGCCGCTATGCTTTGAGGTGCAGCACGCACAACAGGGTGAACAGCCGCCGGGCGGTATCGAAATCCATTTCGATCCGGCCCTTGAGCTGGCTCAGCAGCAGTTCCGAGCCTTCGTTGTGCAGGGCGCGCCGGCCCATGTCGATGGCCTCGATCTTGCTCGGGCTGGCGGTCTTGATCGCCGCGAAATAGCTCTCGCAGACGGTGAAATAGTCCTTGACCGTCCGCTTGAACGGCTGAAGCGCCAGGGGAACGACCGTCAGGGCGCCATCGCCGCTGTCGCGGATATCGAACAGGAGCCGGTTTTCGCTGACCGAAAGGACGAGCTTGTAGGGCCCGTCGGCCTCGACGGCCGGCACGAAACTGTTTTCCTCCAGCAGGTCGTAGATCGCGACGGCGCGTTCGTGTTCGATATCCGCATTGCGCCGGACGACCGTTCTCTCATCCAGACGGATATCGGCAAGGCGGGCATTTTCGGCCATCGCCGTCAGCCGTCGCCTTCAGCCATCGGCGGGCGGTCCGCCCGCGTCGAGCCGGATACCGACCGACAGGGCGTGCGCCTCCAGTCCCTCGGCCGTCGCGAGCGTCACCGCGTCGGGCCCGACCGCGCGCAGGGCGTCGGCGTCGCCCTTGATGGTCGAGGTCCGCTTCATGAAGTCCGGCACGCCGAGGCCGGAGGCGAATCGCGCCGTCCGCGACGTCGGCAGCACATGGTTCGGGCCGCCGATATAGTCGCCGATCGCTTCGGGAACGTGGCGGCCGATGAAGATCGCGCCGGCGTGGCGAACCTTTGCGGCGAGCGCGTCGGCCCCGTCCATCGCCAGTTCGAGATGCTCCGGCGCGATGCGGTCGATCAGCGGCACGGCGCCTTCAAGGGAATCGACCACAATGATCGCGCCCAGCCTTTCCCAGCTCTCCCGCGCGATCGCCGCCCGCGGCAAGACCTTCAGATGCCGCTCGACGGCGGCCGAGACCCGGTCGGCGAAAGCCGGGCTGTCGGTGATCAGGATGGCCTGCGCCGCGGTGTCGTGCTCGGCCTGGGACAGCAGGTCCGCGGCGATCCATTCCGGGTCGCTGCGCCGGTCCGAGACGACCAGGATTTCGGACGGCCCGGCGATCATGTCGATCCCGACGACCCCGAACACCTGCTTCTTGGCCGAGGCGACATACGCGTTGCCCGGCCCGACGATCTTGTCGACCGGCCGGACGGTCTGCGTCCCGTGAGCCAGCGCGGCGATCGCCTGGGCGCCGCCGATCCGGTAGATTTCGTCGACGCCGACAACGTCCGCCGCGGCGAGCACGAGGTCGTTGATGTCGCCGTCCGGCGTCGGCACGGCCATGACCAGCCGCTCGACGCCGGCGACCTTGGCGGGAACCGCGTTCATCAGCACGGTGCTGGGATAGGCCGCCGTTCCGCCCGGCACATAGAGGCCGACCGCTTCCACCGCGGTCCAGCGCGCGCCCAGCTCGTAGCCGGCGGCATCGATAAAGGCCCAGTCCTCGGGCAGCTGCCGCTCGTGATAGGCGCGGATGCGCCGGGCGGCGTGTTCCAGGGCCGAGAGCTGCTGCGTCGGGACGGCGGCGCGCGCCTGCGCGATCCGCGCCGCCGGAATCCTCAGGCCGGCGGCATCCGTCTCGAAGCGGTCAAACTGCAGCGTGTAGTGCAGGAGCGCGGCATCGCCGCCCTCGCGCACCGCGGCGAGGATTTCCGCAACCGCCCCGTCGACATCGGCTTCGGCCGCGCGCTTCGCGCCGATCAGACGGGCAAAGTCCGCCTCGAAGCCGGGGGCGGACCGGTCAAGCCGCCGCGCCGGCATCGCCCTTCTCCACCGCTTCGGTAAAGGAGTCGACCCAGTGGCGGATTTCCGCCGGCCGGGTCTTCATCGCCGGACGGTTGACGATCAGCCGGGAGGTCACGTCGGCGATCTTCTCGACCTCGACCAGCCCGTTCGCCTTCAGGGTGGCGCCGGTCGAGACCAGATCGACGATCCGGCGGCACAGGCCGAGCGCCGGCGCCAGTTCCATCGCGCCGTTCAGCTTGATGCATTCGGCCTGCACGCCCTGGGCGGCGAAGTGGCGGCGCGTCGTCAGCGGATATTTGGTCGCCACCCGGACGTGGCTCCAGCGCGACGGGTCTTCGGCATCGACCAGGTCGCGGGTCGCCGCAACCGAAAGCCGGCACCGGCCGATCCCCAGATCCAGCGGTGCATACAGTTCGGCATAGCTGAACTCGCCGACCACGTCATTTCCGGCAATGCCAAGATGGGCCGCGCCGAAGGCGACGAAGGTCGCGACGTCGAAGCTCCTGACCCGGATGATCTCCAGGTTCGGGAAATTGGTGGCAAAGCGCAGCCTTCGGGACTCCGGGTCGGAAAACCCGGCCGCCGGCCGGATTCCGGCAGCCGTTATCAGCGGCATCGCCTCGTCGAGGATGCGCCCCTTCGGCACGGCCAGCACCAACGGCTCGTTGGCGGCATAAGGCGGATTTGCGGCATCCATGCCAGGAAGGGTCCTTCGCGAAGCCGGTCAGTCCGCTTCGGCATCCCCGTGAGTCGGCCGCCACGCGGTCGGCCAGGGCTCGCCGATGTCATCCAGCCGGCAGTCGATTCCCGCAACGCGGAGGCGGATGGAAGCGGCACCGGCACAAATTAATGTGATTTCCGTTGCATCAAGCCCGGCTTCGGTGCGGATCGCCAACAGCGACAAAATGCGTGACGTATCCTCGCGGTCGAAGCCGCGGGTCTGCACACCCTGCACCTCGCCGAACAGCACGCCGGCGTTGACCCGGTGGTGCCCGCCCTGTCCGGATGGCGCGCCGCGCCGGGCGGCGGCCGGCCCCGGCGGCGCGGCGCCGGCCTCGCTTTCCCAGCAAAACCGGTTCGCCACCAGCGCAAAGCTGCTCTCCGCCGGCAGATAGGCCATGTCGGCGACCGGGATCAGCGCGTCCTGCAACACCGCGCCGATGACGTCGAGATCGTCCGGGCTTTCCGCCCGCAGCCGCAATTTCCGAAACGCCATCGGCCGCCCGCGCGCCTTAGTCAGGAACCGGCGATGCGCTCGACCCGGGCGCCGCAGCCGGTCAGTTTCTCGACCAGCCGTTCGTAGCCGCGGTCGAGGTGATAGACCCGGTTGATCGTCGTTTCGCCCTCGGCGGCCAGCGCGGCGATGACCAGGCTGGAGGACGCCCGCAGGTCGGTGGCCATGACTTCGGCGCCGTGGAGCTTCTCGACCCCGCGCACCATCGCCGAGGCGCCGTGGAGATTCACGTTGGCGCCCATGCGTTTGAGTTCCGGCACATGCATGTAGCGGTTCTCGAAGATCGTCTCCGTGATCATGGATGCGCCGCCGGCCTTCGACATCAGCGCCATGAACTGGGCCTGCAGGTCGGTCGGGAAGCCGGGGAACGGATCGGTGACGACATCGACCCCGGTCAGGTCGCCGTTGTTGCAGGACACGCGAATGCCCGCGCCGTTCGGCTCCAGCGCGACGCCGGCCTCGCGCAACGCGGACGCAGCGGCGCCGAACAGGCCTTCGCCGACGTTTTGCAACGTGACCGCACCGCCGGTGATGGCGGCGGCCATGGCGTAGGTGCCGGCCTCGATCCGGTCGGCAACGACCCTGTGCCGGGCGCCGTGCAGTTCGTCGACTCCCTCGATGACCAGCCGCTCGCTGCCGATGCCCTCGATCCGCGCGCCCATCGCATTCAGGCAATGGGCAAGGTCGGCCACTTCCGGCTCCAGGGCGGCGTTCTCGATCTCCGTCGTGCCGCGTGCCAATGTCGCCGCCATGATCGCATTCTCGCTGGCGCCGACCGAGACCTTCGGAAAGATGATCCGGTTGCCGACAAGGCCGCCCGCTGGCGCCTCGGCGTGAATGTAGCCGCGGCCCAGGCTGATCTCCGCACCGAGCTGTTCGAGCGCCATGAGATGCAGGTCGATCGGGCGCGAGCCGATGGCGCAGCCGCCGGGCAGGGAAACGGCCGCATTGCCGAAGCGGGCGACCAGCGGCCCGAGCACCAGCACCGAGGCCCGCATCTGGCGCACCAGATCGTAGGGTGCCATGGTGTTCGGAATGTCCGCCGCAGACAGCGTGAGGGTTGCCGGGCCGGTCTCGACCTCGACGCCGTGCTGTTCCAGCACCCGGATCAGCGTGGCGATGTCGCGCAGCCGGGGGACGTTGGTCAGTTCGAGGGGCTCGGCCGTCAGCAGGGACGCCGCCATCAGCGGCAGCGCGGCGTTCTTGGCCCCGCCGATCGGGATTTCGCCGTCCAGTGCGGCGCCGCCGCTGATCCGGAGTCTGTCCATCGGCGCTGAGTTTTCCGCTTTCTTTGGCGCTGCGGCGCCGGAGAGACTCTATTTGGGTGCTTCCGCGCCCTTCGCCAACGGTTCTAGCGAACCTGGCCCGGCGCCTCAACCGGACGGATCGGCCCGGCGCGGCGCCCAAGAAGGCGGCCAAGGCGGCCGGTCAGTCCGCTTTGCCGGCCGGCTTGCCTTTCTTGCGGCGGCGCAGATTCTCGCGCAGGGCCGCGGCAAGCCGGGCCTCCCGATCCTCGGCTGCGCTGGACTTTGCTTTCGGCGGCGCCGAGCCGTCCTTGCGCGGCGCCTGCCGGTTTTTGCGATCGGTCATCCTGTCGTCATTTCGCTTCGCGCGCTTCCGTCAGGAAATGCGCGTCATTCGATCAGCTTCGGCAGCCAGGTCGCAACGCCCGGCGCCAGCACGATCAACGCCAGGACGGCCAGTTCCAGCAGGACGAAGGGAACGGCGGCGGCATACACCTGTGTGAGGGTGACGCGCATGGGCGCCACCCCCTTCATCACGAACAGCAGAAGGCCGAACGGCGGGGTCAGGAGCGAAATCTCCATGACCAGCAGTATCAGCACCATGAACCAGAGCATCTCGACGCCCTGCTGCAACGCCAGGGGAATGAAGAACGGCAAGGTGAGCAGCAGCATGCTCACCTGGTCCATGAAGGCGCCGAGAAACAGCAGGATCAGGAGCATCACGATCACGATCATCAGCACGCCGAGGTCGAGGGCCTGCATCGTCGCGATCAGCCCGGTCGTCGCGCCCGAAACGGCAAGTACCTGCGAAAAGGTGAGCGACCCGGCGATGATGAACAGGATCATGGTGGTGATTTTGGCGGTCTCCAGCGCCGCCTTGACCAGTTTCTGCCAGGACAGCGAGCGATAGGCGGCGCAAGCGATGGTCGACGCCACGCAGCCGAGAGCGGCCGATTCCGTCGGGGATGCGATTCCGGTGAAGATGCTTCCGACAACCACCGCGAAGATCGACAGCAGCGGGACCACCTGTACGAGGAATGGCCGCCACCGGGAGCCCGAAATCTGCTCCGAAGGATCGTAGGGCGGCGCCAGATGCGGGCTGATCGTGCTGCGCACGACGACATAGCCGAAGAACAGCATGGCCATCATGATGCCGGGAACGATTCCGGCGATGAGCAGCGCCGCGATCGGCTGCTCGGCCAGGCTCGCCAGCAGAACGGCCAGCGCCGACGGCGGTATCAGCATGGCGATGCCGCCCGTCGCCATGATCGGCCCCATCGCGAACTTCGGCGCGTAGCCCCGCTCCACCATCTGGGGGAGCAGGACGTTTCCGAGCAGCGCCGTGTTAGCGATCGTCGATCCGGACAGCGTCGAGAACAGGGTGCCGCCGAAGATCGTGACGATCGACAGCCGTCCGGGCACCCGCGCGATCAGCCGGTCGACCGCGGTGATCGCCTTGAGCGCGACTCCGCTCTGAAACAGGATCTCGCCCATCAGGATGAACAGGGGAATCGGCGTGAGCGAAAACCGCCCGATCGCCTGCATGCATTCGGCCGCGAAGGTGGAGAGGCTCATCGAGCCCCCGAGAAAGGCGAAGGCGCCGACGATATTCGCAAGCAGGAAGGCAAAGGCGACGGGCAATCCGAGGGCCATGGCCCCGCAGACAAGGCCCAGCATCAATGCCAGCGCCTCGGGCCACGCCATCGCTCACATCCCGCTTGTCAGATCGCGGTCTTCGTCGCGCGCTGCGCCGGGTCGGCAGGCGCGGGCGAACCTGAACGCGAACTCGATCGTGAGCAGCAGCATCGACAGGGCGAAGACGCTCAGGAGCGGCCAGTTGGGAAGGGTGATCGTCTTGAACTGCATGTGGCCGAATTCGTAGGCTTCGAGCGTGCCGACACATCCGAAATACAGGAGCACCGCGCAGACCCCGCCGCCCAGAAGGTCGACGAACTGCTCCAGGCTCCGAGAGGCCCGATCCGGCAGGCCATCGACGATGATGTCGATCCGGACATGCGCCCCCAGGCGCAGCGCCCAGGGCGCGGCAAGAAACGTCCCGGCATAGAGCGCGTATTCGGCCACCTCGTTGAGCCAGGGCAGGTTGCCGATGCGGAACGCCCGGAGGCCAACGTCGAGGGTAATCAGGACCGCCATGGCGCAGATCGACGCCGCAACCAGATAGCCGATGCCGGTGAGCAAACGGCCGTAACCCTTGCCGACAACCGCCTTCGCCTGCCAAATCGGTACAGTCATGGTGGGCGGACGCTAGCCTAAGGCCGCGTATCGGCGCAAGAAAACCGGCCGGGCGCGAGGGCCGGGGCGGGAGCCCCGTCCAATGGCGCGTCGTGTGGTGGTCTGACCGGGCGCAGGTCCGGCGTAGCGCCGATCATTGCCGGTCCGGCTCCCGGCCGCCGGCCAGGACACCGCTTTCGCCCAGACGATCGATTTCCGTTTCTGAATATCCGATTTCCTCAAGGATCGCGGCGTTGTCGCCGCCGAGATAGGGCGCAAGCGCGCGTATCCCGGCGGGCGTGCGGTCAAAGCGCGCCGCCGGCCGGGGCTGCCGCACCTCTCCGAGCGTTGTGTCCCTGTGGATCTCGATGACCTCGTTCGCCTTGACCTGTTCGTCATCCAGGAGCTGCCACCGGGTCAGGACCGGCGCGCAGGGAACTTCCTCGCGGTCGAGCCGGTCGAGGATTTCCCGCGTCGGCCATTTCCGGATTTCGGCGCTCACGATTTCCCGCCGCTCGGCCCCGTGCACGGCGCGCGACGCCGCGGTCCTGAACCGTTCGTCTTCAAGCAGGTCCGCGCGGTCGAGCGCCGCGCACATGCCGGACCATTCCGCATCCGACAGAGCGCCCGCGGTGATGTATCCGTCCTCGGTCCTGAAGATGAGGTCGAGGCCCATCTGGCCTCTCGCCGGGTCGAGTTCCTTGCCGACGAAGGACAGGCTGGAGATGCCCTCGGGCCAGAGATAGGCGATCATCGTATCCAGCATGGCGATGCGGATATGCTGCCCCACGCCGGTGCGTTCCCGGGCGAACAGGGCGGCCGTTATCGCCTGGGCCGCGGTGACCGCCGTCGTCTTGTCCGGCACGATCGTCCGCACCATTCGGGGCTGGCCGGTCGCATAATCCGTCTGGATGTCCGCCAGGCCGCACAATGCCTGGATGACCGGGTCGTAGACCCGCTGATGGGCGTAGGGCCCGCTCTCGCCGAATCCGCTGATCGAGACGTAGATCACGTCGGGCCGGATGGCGCGGACGACATCCTCGCCCAGGCCCATCCGCGCGATCGCCCCGGGGCGGAAGTTCTGGACGAAGACGTCGGCGGTCGCGACCAGCTTCTTGAGGATGGCGATTCCGTCGGGCGTCTTGATATCGAGGGCCAGGCCGCGCTTGTTCCGGTTGCAGGACAGGAAGGTGGCCGCCATCCCGTTGTTGATGCTGCCGAAGTTGCGCATGAGATCGCCGCGCGGCGACTCGATCTTGATGACCTCGGCGCCCTGGTCCGCGAGCATCATGGTCGCGACCGGCCCCGCGACCATGGTCGTCAGATCGAGGACGCGCACGTTTTCCAGGGGTCCCGCCATGTTACGCTGTCATCCTGCTATGGTATGCGCCGGTTTATTTTTCGCTCGATCGAAGGCGTCGCGTGTTGCCGATCGATGGCCGAACGAATCGTCCGGCCGAAGCGCCCGACATGCGCCGGGGCCGGCCGTTCCCTCCGGACAATAGCGGCGAAAACCGACGCGGCCGGGTCCGGCAGCCGCGACCGCCGGGCGGCGGTCACGGCCGGGCCCGGACAATCATTTGGCCAGCAGTTTCCTCAGGGCGGGCCCGTGTTCCGGGCTGCGCTTGGCGATACCGGCCCACGCGGTCTGCTTGGCTGTGGTCAGCCACTTCTCGCGGTCTGCGCCCTTGAACTCGATCACCTTGACGCCCTTGTCGGCCATCTTCTTCCAGGCAGCGGCGTCGCCCGCGCGCTGCTCCTGCGCGTTCGTGGTCTCAAACTCGACGATGAGATCGTTCAGCAGCTTCTGCTGCTTGCCGGAAAGCGATTTCCAGGTCTTGAGATTGACCAGAACGTGCATGGCCGGGGTGTAGAAGCTGGGATCGACCCGGTATTTCGTGACCTTGTACCAGTCGGGCAGGAACCCCTGGGCCGGCCAGGCGAAGCCGTCGATCGTCCCGTTCTCCATGTAGGTGTAGATTTCCGCCAGGTTCGATCGCTGGGCCGTGGCCCCGAGCGCGGTGATGAAATCGCGGTGGTGGGGCGCGATCCGGAGATGCAGGCCTTTCAGCTGCGGACTCTTGATCGGATTTTTCAGGTAGACGTGAAAGACCGTGTTGAACGTCCGGCCGAGATAATAGATGCCCTTGGCCATGTGCACCTTGTTGACATAGTCGAAGGCGCCGTTCTTGCGCTGTTCCTGGATCGGGATCTCGGCCAGCTGAAGGGCCTGCGCCTCGGGCACCACGCTGGCGTAGTACGGCCCGGTAATCGTGATGATGTCGAACGCGCCCTGCTGGACCTTCGCGCCGAGCGTGAAGGGGCTGCCGATGGCCGGCGCGCCGCCCTTGTAGTCGATCTTCAGCACGCCCTTGCCCTTTTCGTTGAGGGCTTTGACGAACCGCTCGAACTTGACCGAGAAGATATGTCCGGTCGGAAAAGAGCTGGCGCCGCTCAGCACGCGTTCGGCGGCCATTGAGCCGGACGCCGCCGCCAGACTCCCTATCGCGGCCCCAATCGCAGTAAGGGCGACGCAAGTCAGTTTGGTGAATTTCATGATTTCCTCCCGGTTTGCTCGTGCGGATATCGTTGACGCGCCGATCGGCGGCAATTCTCTCAAGCGTCCGCTGAAACGGGACCTTCGCCGACGCCGGCCATCGGCCCAACGCCCGGCCCGCTCTTCTCCCGAGCGGCCATCGGCCTGCCTCGCATTCGGGCCTCCGATCGATGACCTGCCGCGAAGAGAGCGCTGTGCAGGGACGGTGCTACGGAAAGGATAATCTGCTGCCGAACTGTAAAATATTGCATAAATTCGTTTAAGCGTTATTCGTGCATGAATAGCTGTGGTGACTATCGGATGACCGATTGGGACGATTACCGGTATTTCCTGGCCGTCGCCGAAGAGGGCAGCCTGTCGGCGGCGGCAAACCGGTTGCGCGCCAGCCAGCCGACGGTCGGCAGGCGCATCGCATCCCTGGAGGACCGACTGGAAGTCCGCCTGTTCGAGCGTCATCCGCGGGGTTATTCCCCCACGCCCGCAGGCGAGGCGATCCTCGATCTCGCCCGGCGCCTGGATTCGAACGTCCGGGACATCGGCCTGCGGATCAAGGGCCAGGACACCGAATTCGTCGGCACCGTTTCCATTTCCACCCCGGAAAGTATGGCCATCTACTGGCTCATTCCGCGGCTGTCCCGGTTGAGGCGCCTGCACCCCGGAATCCGCATCGAAGTTCACTTGGCCGCGGCGATCGCCGATATCGCCAGGGGCGAGGCCGATCTGGCGCTGCGCTTCGACCGGCCGGGCGACGACGATGTTCTTCTGGCGCGCAAGGTCGGGCGCGCGCGGTTCGGCCTGTATGCCGCGGCCCGATATCTGCAGCGCCACGGGACGCCGCTCGCGCTGGAGGATTTGCACCGCCACGCCGTCATCGGGCCGGCCGGCCGGCTGGCCGATACGCGGATCCCTGAGTGGCTCGGCGACGCCGCGAATTCCGAGGCCCTGGCCTGCAACAGCATGCTGGGTGTCGCGGCGGCAGTCGAGGCCGGCCTGGGCATCGGTATTTTGCCCCACTACATGGCTTCGCCCGAACGGAAACTGCAGCGATTGCCGCCAGGCATTTTCGAGACGGTTCTCGACGTGTGGCTGCTGGTTCATCCTCACACCCACGGCGCGGCGAAGATGCAGGCGGTCATCGACTTTCTGGTTCGGGAACTCTCGGCCGACCCGATCCTGTCGGTCTCCGGCGACGCCGATCGGATGTGAACCGCGTTCGACACTATCCAAGCGGCCGAACCCGCCCCGGAAGCGACGCCGCTTCACTTCGCCCGGCCGGCGGCGCCCTGCCCGGCATTGACGCGTGCCGGGGCCGTTTGCATATTCCGCCCGCCTTTCGCGCGGCCTGTCCGGACCGTTCCGGCGGCCGTCCGATATTCGCCCGATAGATGGCGCGCCGCGGTAGCTCAGGGGTAGAGCACACCCTTGGTAAGGGTGGGGCCGGGAGTTCAAATCTCCCCCGCGGCACCAGCCCCTGCAATGCAATCCCGGAATGGGCGCCGGCCCGAAGCGTCAGTCGCGGCCGCCTGCCGGATTGGTGCGGGGCGCGCCGGATGCCGTCTGCGCTGCGCCGGCCGGGTCGCCTTCGCTTTGCGCCTGCGCCTGCATCCTCTTGAAGCGCTTCTGGCCGCTGCGGTGCACGAAGAACAGGATGCAGCAGACGATCGCGAAGACGGCGAGCATGACGTAGCCGAAATTCTCGCTGATATCGCCCAGCAGCTCCTCGAACGCCTTTGCGAGGATGTAGCCGCCCCAGGCGAAACTGTTGGCCCAGATGAAGGCGGCGATGAAGTTGAACACCGCGAAGCGGATCCAAGGATAGCCGTTCATGCCGAGCGCCGGCGAGGCGACGTTGCGCACGCCGTAGATGAAGCGGAAACTGAGGATGAACAGCACGTCGTATTTCTCGACCATATCCATGGCCACGGCGACGCCGGCTTTCAGCTTGGGCAGGCGCACCAGCAGTTTCGCGCCGAAGAATCGGCCGAGCGCGAACCAGCACTGGTCGCCGCAAAAGCTGCCCAGCCACGCCGCGAGAATCAGGATGTAGATGTTGAGATCGCCCTTGAACGCGGCGGCCCCGGCGAAGATCACGAAACTCTCGCCCTCGATGAACGCCCAGCCGAAGGTGATTGCGTAGAAGAGGTTCTGATATTCGCGGATCAGTTCGGCGACGTCCAACGCAGGACCTTTCCCTTCATGGTGCGCGGCGGGCGAATTCGGCTGCGCAGGTGGCGGTCGATGTCCTAAACACCGGATACGGGGGCATCGCAAGCCTCTGCGGCAGGGACCGAACGAAGCAGAAGGATACCGGCGTCATGGCCTATTCGACCCTTACCTACGAACGCGACGGCCGGGTTGCCAGAATAACCTTCGACCGGCCGGCGCGGCTGAACGCCATCGCCGCCGCCACGCCGGACGATATCGAAGCGGCGGTCGCCGAGGCCAATGCCGACGACCGGGTCCATGTCATCGTCCTCGCCGGCCGGGGCGCGGCCTTCTGCGCCGGCTACGACCTGAAGGACTTCGCCGAGGGCGCCAGCGCGGGGGTCCAGGAGCGCATGCCCTGGGACCCGATGAAGGACTACGCCCTGATGAAGGGCTACACCGAGAAGTTCATGAGCCTGTGGCGCTCCTACAAGCCGGTGATCTGCAAGGTCCAGGGCTACGCCGTCGCCGGCGGCTCGGACATCGCGCTGTGCTGCGATCTCGTCGTGATGGCGGAGGACGCGCGGATCGGCTATCCGCCGGCCCGGGTCTGGGGCTGCCCGACGACCGCAATGTGGGTCTACCGGCTGGGTGCGGAAGGCGCCAAGCGCATGCTGCTGACCGGCGACCTGGTGAGCGGGACCGAGGCGAAGGCGATGGGGCTGGTGACCGACGCCGTGCCCGCCGACCGGCTGGACGACCGGGTCGAGGAACTGGCGCAGCGTATGGCCGGCGTACCGAAGAACCAGCTGATGATGCAGAAGCTGACGATCAACCAGGCGATGACCAACATGGGCCTGGAGACGACCCAGATGATCGCCACCGTCTTCGACGGCATCACCCGCCATTCGCCCGAGGGCATGGCCTTCAAACGCCGGGCCGAGGAGGCCGGCTTCAAGCAGGCGGTGAATGAGCGCGACAGCGGCGGCTATCTCGACGAACTCTGGCCGATCCGCACCGGCCCGGTGCAGTACGAATAGGTGCAGTACGAACAGGAGTGGGCGGCGGCGGTGCGCCGATGCGAGCGCACGGTTTCGATTCGTCGGCCGATACTTTCAATCGGTCATGGATAAATTTTCAATCAGTCACGCATTGACTTTCAATCGGTCATGGATAAATTTTCAATTGGTCGGGCAATGACTTTCAATCGGTCGGAAAAAACGGCATGTATCCCCGCTTCATGGAAAGGCAGGTTCGGGAAGCCCTGAAGGATACGAGGGTCGTCCTGCTGTGCGGCCCCCGCCAATCGGGAAAAACCACACTGGCGCAGCTCATTGCCGGCGATGCCATTCCCTTTTTCACCCTTGATGACGCTACGACTCTGGAAGCCGCCCTGTCCGACCCGGCCGGCTTCCTGCGCGGCCTCGACCGTGCCGTTATCGACGAAATCCAGCGGGCGCCGGATCTTATCCTGGCGATCAAGACCGCCGTCGACTCCGATCCGCGCCCCGGACGGTTCCTGCTGACCGGCTCGGCCAACCTGATGACGCTGCCGCGCGTCGCGGACTCGCTCGCCGGCCGCATGGCAATCATCCGGTTGCTGCCACTGGCCCAGGCGGAATTGCGCGGCACAAAACCATCCTTTCTCGACCAGGCGTTCGCAGGGAAACTTCCGACGTGCAAAACTCCGGCGGTCGGCGACGAACTCGTGGAGACCGTCCTCGCCGGCGGCTATCCCGAAGCGCTGACCCGGTCCGCATGGCGGCGGAGGCAGAGCTGGTATCTGGACTATATCGAGGCGATCGTTCAGCGCGATGTCCGCGACATCGCCCGGATCGACCAGTTGAACCTGATGCCGCGGCTGATGCGCGTGCTCGCCGAGAATTCCGGGCAACTGGTGAACTACTCCGGCTTCGGCGCGCCGCTCGGCATGAATCATGTGACAGTGCAAAAGTATGTCGGGGTTCTCGAGAGCCTGTTCCTCATTTGCACGCTGCCGCCCTGGTACACCAACGCCCTCAAGCGCCTGACGAAGTCCCCCAAGCTGCATTTTCTCGATTCCGGGCTGCTGGCCGCGCTGCAAGGCTTGACACCGGAGCGTATCCGCCGGGACCGCCAGCACTTCGGGCCGCTGCTGGAAACCTTCGTTTTCGGCGAAATCCTGAAACTCGCGAGCTGGACCGGGACGCGGCATGCGTTCTCCCACTTCCGCGACAAGCAACGCAACGAGGTCGACATCGTGATCGAGGACGAACGTGGACAGATCGTCGGCATCGAGGTGAAGGTCGCAGCGACCGTGACTGCCGACGACTTTTCCGGGCTCCGCCGCCTGGCGGCCGGCGCCGGCAAGAATTTCGCGTCGGGCCTCGTCCTGTACGACGGCGACCGCACCGTGCCGTTCGGCGAGCGGATGGCCGCTGTGCCGGTCTCAGCCTTGTGGTCGTGACCGGAGTTTGCCTGACCGAAACGGCCGGTCGTGAAGGCCTGCTGCCGTCTTGCCGTCATTAAGAGAGAAGTCAATAATTGACTAATCAATAAAATTGCCTACGATGCCTTCCGATTTGGAGGGCGTGAATTGACAGAGGCAGCAGCCATTTCCGGCGCCCGGCCGGCGCCCGGCGCGAAACCGCGGGTGGACATGGACAGCCACATTCCGGCGCTGTTCGTGATCCTCGGCGGCAAGATCGGGCTGCACGCGATGCGCCACCATGCGCGCGGGCTCGGCCTCGACCTGCGCGAGTGGCGCATCGTCCAGGTCCTGGGCAGCGACGGCCGCTCGACGATCTTTGCGATTGCGGACCGGATCGCCATGGATCGCGGCGGCACCAGCCGCTCGGTCGCCCGGCTGGAGAAACGGGGCCTGGTAACGCGGCAGGGCGATCCGGCGGACCGGCGCCGCTCCTATGTCGCGCTCACGGACGAAGGCTGGGCGGTTCACGACGAGATCGCCCGTTTCGCGCTCGCCCGCGAGGAGCGCCTCCTGAGGGACTTCTCGCCGGCCGAAAGCGCGCGGCTGCGGCGGTATCTCAGCGCACTGGTCGCCGAAGCCGACGCGATGATCGCGGAAGGCTGGTCGCCGTAACCCGGCCCGATGCTTTCCGGCCGGCCAACGCGCCGCAATCCGAGCGGGGCTGAACGAGGAAAAAACCGATGTCCGATTTCGCCATGGAACCGCTGATCCACGACGCCTGGTATATCGGTGCCTGGTCTCACGAACTGGACGACGGGCCAATCGCACGCCGGATTCTCGGCGAGGATGTCGTGCTGTTCCGCAGCGGCGACGGCACGGCGGCCGCCCTGGAAGACCGCTGCTGCCATCGCGGTGTGAAGCTGTCGCTGGGTGCGCCTGTCGAGCAGGGCCTGCAATGCGGCTATCACGGCCTGGTCTTCGACGGCGGCGGCGCCTGCGTCGTCAATCCGGGCGAGAAACCGAGCCCGGCCTTCCGCGTCCGGGCGTTTCCGGTCGTCGAGCGCCAGCATTTCGTCTGGATCTGGATGGGCGACCCTGCCCACGCCGACACCGGCCTGATCGTCGACTTCGCCTGGCACGACAGGACGGACGAGTGGAATTTCCACTACGCGCGCTACGACATCGCCGCCAACTACATGTTCATGATCGACAATCTCATGGACCTGACCCACCTGGGCTATGTCCACACCTCGACCATCGGCGGCAACCCGGGCGAACACGACGACGCCGAGCTGACCACGACGCGGACCGAACGCGGCGCCCGCTATATCCGCTGGATGATGGAATCGACGCCGCCGCCGTCCTTCGTCAAGGTCGCCGGCTTCGAGGGCAAGGTCGACCGCTGGCAGGACTTCGAATATGTCGCCCCCGCCTCGGTCCTGCAGTGGGGAGGCGGCCACGACTCCGGCACCGGCGGGCGCGAAAACCGGGACAAGCCCGGCGGCATGGCCGTCAGGCTGTTCCATCACGCGACGCCGGCGGACGCGGAGAATTTCCACTACTTCTTTTCCACCGCCGTCCGCGGCCAGGCGCTCGATTCGCCGGCCAACACCGCGTTCCACTCCGACATTCTCGAAGCGTTTCTCGAAGACAAGCTCTTCATCGAGGCGCAGCAGGAAGCGGTCGGCAAGGACCCGGCGCGCAAGCTCCTCCTGCGCGGCCACGACAAGGCGGTGGCCTACAGCCGCCGGGCGATCGGGAAGATGCGGGAAACCGAATTTGCCGCAGCAGCGGAGTGATCTCTTCCGGCTTACGGCTCATCCTTCATGCCTGCAGCCACCCAACCGGAACCGGTACGCAGCGAGACTGCTTTGCTCCGGCGACTAGGTGTCATTGACTCGCTGCATCGTCACGTTTCTTCCACGATCGCAGGGTTTCCGCAAAATGTCAGATAGATCACTGCGCCCGTGAAGTCGTACCAAATGATCGAAGTCGAAATTTGGACGCCGATCACAGCATTAGCCTCCTCGGGAGCCAAAGCCACAAAATTTTCCCTGACCCCTTGAGAAAGGTCATCGATGGAACGATTGTCATGGTTGCGTAATTTGACCTCACCAGTGTGGACGATCATGTCAAAAGTCTGCCGGATCACAATCCCTGGCGGTACCGGATTAGACGAAAATAGTTTCATTATATTGACCTCACTGTCCATCCTACCTATTGAACGTTGAATATTAATCCGCATTGACTAGTGACAGAGCAATCATTTTTTGCTCGACCATCTCTCGCACTGTACCCCAAACACATCGGCGGCGCCGTGCCTTCATTGTGGTCGCTGCCGAGACAGAGAATTTGGAGTCTCTTTCGACTGACCGCGATTGCCCTGTAGCGGCATCCGCCCCGGTGCGATAATGATGCGCCGTGCCACCGGACGGGAGCTGACCCTACCCGGTTGCGTTCGAGGACAAAGAGACGGCCAGCGCGAAATCGGATGACAACTCCCGACGATAGCGGCGCCGACAGCGCTGCCGGACCGATTGACGATACGGTTCTTCAGCGGAGGGCCGACGCTATTGTCTATGCGACCGATCCGGAGAAGGTGATCCTGTTCGGCTCGCATGCACGGGGCGACGCGACTCTCGCGGGCGCTTGCCCGTTCCGGGTCCCCAAGGATTTCATGGTCTACAGCCGCAACGAGGCCGAATACTGGCGCAATTCCCTCAACAACGTGCTCGCGCGCGCCCTGAGAGAAGGCATAGTGCTCAATGAGCGTCGCAGTGCAGCCCAAGGTCACAGCCCAAGATCGGTTTCATGAGCAATATCGAACAAGGATTCGGCGAAGCCATGTTCGCCATCTATCGTGAAGCCAGAGAAATCGGCTACACGCCGAGCGCGTTTCTTCAAATGCTGCACGAGAAGGGTGGTCTTCAGACGGCACGGCAGCTTATCAATGCTCCGCAGCCTTCGGACGGTTACACTCGATTGTGGGAATTGCAGCGTCTCGACTTGAGCGTCGAGGCCGTAATCCACGACAACGCGGAATGGCACCAACTGTTTACGCAAGACGAATTGGAAAGGTGCAAGAAGCGGTTGAGCGACTACGGGTACTTTGAATAGGGAAGAGCATCGATCCCTCGCCGCATGACGTTGACTGCGAGAATTAGCATCTTGTGTAAGCCGTCGTTCAGTTCCGCTACGGGATATGTGACGCCAGAGCCGAAGCACTCGACTACGACCGAGCCCTCGGTCAGGTGGAGCCGCTGCTCGAAGAAGTAGGGATGCGGTCGAAAGAAGGGAGAGGCACCGCGCGACAGCCGACGCGGAATTGAGTATCCCGGTATCCTTTGGCCGGCTGACCGATCTGGCGGCGAATACACCTTTGCCCTGTAGCCGTTACCGCCAAACCGCGATATGAAAGCGCCGGGTTCGCCAATTCGAACCGAAAACTGGGAGGAAACCATGAAAGTCATTGCCCTTGCCGCTGCCGCCACGCTGGTCGCCGCACCGGCGTTCGCGCAAACCTACAGCATCGGGACCAACCCGCAGGGCTCGTCGGCCTATGCGACCGGCGCCGCCGTCGCCAAGGTTGCCAAGGACGTGCTCGACCTGCGCGCCCGCGTCGTGCCCCAGGGCGGCCCGGTCGTCACCCTGCCGCTGGTCGACAAGGGCCGGCTCAATTTCTCGATCGCGGTCAGCGTCGTCGCCGCCTTCGCCAACCAGGGCAAGGCGATGTTCAAGGGCAAGCCGCAGCCGAATGTCCGCGTCGTCGCCGTGCTGCGCACCCTGCGCCTCGGAATCTTCGCCCCGAAGGATTCGAAGATCAATTCGGTCGCCGACCTCAAGGGCGTGCGCCTGTCCTCGGGTTTCGCCAAGCAGCGCATCCAGGGCCTGTTCTGGCGCGCCCTGCTGAACATGGCCGACCTGACCTTCAAGGACGTCAAGGGCGTGCCGGCGCCGAACGGCGTGCGCGGGGTCGACGATTACATGGGCGGCAAGGTCGATGCCGGCATGTTCTCCATCACCTCCGGCAAGATGCGCCAGGCCTATGCCTCGCGCGGCTTCAAATATGTCTCGCTGCCGGACGATCCGGCGTCGGTGAAGAAGATGCAGGCGATCGCGCCCGGCTCGGTGGTCGAGAAGATCGGCCCGTCGCCGGCCTATGCCGGCGTCACCGGCCCGACCAACATCATGGCCGCGCCCTTCATCATTACCGCGAACGCCAAGGTTTCCGACGATATCGTCTACAAGCTGGTCAAGGCGATGGCGGCGAACAAGAAGATGATGGTCGCCGCCTTCAAGGGCATGTCCGGCTTCAATCCGAAGAAAATGTATGTCGATATCGGCGTGCCCTATCATCCCGGCGCGATGAAATACTATCGCGAGACCGGCCAGGCGAAGTAATCCCGGCCCATCCGGAGAGCCGCTGTGGCAGACCGCGTTCCGGACGCGGAGTCCCACGCGGCCGAAGTTGAAGCGGAGGCCGCCGCCCCCTCGGGAAATCTCCTGATTACCTGGGCGGGCGGTGGCCTGTGCGCAGCGCTGACCGCGGGCGCTCTGCTCTGGGCGGCCGACCTGTACCGCGCGGTCGGCCTCATCTTCATGAACGAGCAGTTCTACGCCGCCATGCTCGCGATCGGGCTGGCGGCGCTCTATCTCTGCGTGCCCGCACGCAAGGGCGAACCGCGCACGCATGTGCCCTGGTACGACCTGGTCATCGCCGCCGTATCCGCCGCGGCGGCGCTCTATGTGACGGTCGAATACCCGGTCATCCTGGACAATTTCGCCGACAATCCGCCGGACGCCGTGGCCGCGGCGGCGATCCTGCTCGCCGCCATCGTGGAAGGACTGCGCCGCACCGCCGGCCCCATCCTGTTCGCCTTCCTGCTGTTCTTCCTCGTCTTCGCGCTGGTCGGCCACCTGATCCCGGGCCGGCTTCAGGGCGAGAACGTCCCGGTCGACCGCCTGGCGATCTATGTCGTGCTCGACGCCAACGGCATGTTCGGCTTCCCGATGAAGGTGTCCACGACCATCGTGCTCGCCTTCATGTTCTTCGGCTTCCTGCTCGAGCCGGCCGGCGGCGCAAAATTCTTCACCGACATCTCGGCCGGGCTGATGGGCCGGTTCCGCGGCGGCTCGTCCAAGATCGCCATCGTCGGCTCCAGCCTGTTCGGCTCGATCTCCGGCAGCGCGGTTTCCAACGTCGTCTCGACCGGCGTCATCACCATTCCGCTGATGAAACGCGGCGGCTATCCCACCCATTCGGCCGCGGCCATCGAGGCGGTGGCCTCGACCGGCGGGCAGCTCATGCCGCCGATGATGGGCGTCGCCGCCTTCGTGATGGCCGAGCTGTTGCAGATCGGCTACGCCGAGGTCGTGCTCGCCGCGCTGATCCCGGCGATCCTCTACTACGCCGCCCTGTTCATCCAGGTGGACCTACAGGCGGCGCGCGACGGCATCCTGCCGATCGAGAAATCGCTGATACCGCGCCTGCTGCCGGTGGCCGGCCGGGGCGGCATCTTCATGACGCCCTTCGTCGTCATCGTGCTGTGCCTGTTCCGCTGGTCGCTCCAGCCGGAGACCGCGGCGCTCTACGCCGCGCTCACCCTGCTGCCCATCGGCTTCCTGCTCGGCTACGGCGGCGACCGGCTGTCCGTCCGCTCGCTGGTCGCCAGTTTCGTCAAGACAGGCAAGGCCGGCCTCGAACTGCTGATGATCGGCGGCGCGGCCGGCGCGATCATCGGCGTGCTCAACATCTCCGCCCTGGGATTCGCGCTGACCAGCGAACTGGTCGGCATCGCCGGCGGCAGCCTGCTCGTCCTGCTGATCCTGGCCGCCATCGTCTGCATCGTCCTGGGCATGGGCATGCCGACGCTGGGCGTCTACATCCTGCTCGCCACGCTGGTTGCGCCGGCGATCATCGAACTCGGCGTGCCGGACCTCTCGGCCCACCTGTTCGTCATGTATTTCGGCATGATGTCGATGATCACGCCGCCGGTCGCCATCGCCGCCTTCGCCGCGGCAACGCTGGCCGGCGCGCCGATGATGAAGACCGGCTGGCAGGCGGTGAAATACGGCTGGTCGGCCTATCTGATCCCCTTCGTCTTCATCATGTCGCCGGCGCTCATCATGCAGGGCGGCGCGCTTGAGGTGGCGCTCAGCTTCACGACCGCCCTGTTCGGCGTGCTGCTGGTCTCGGTCGCGGTCACGGGCTTCCTGTTCACGCCCATCGCGCCCGCGTTCCGCATCGTTTACGCCGCCGCCGGACTCGCGCTGATCGTGCCGGTCTACGCCTTCGCCGAAGCGCCCTGGCTCAACCTCGCCGGCGGCGGCCTCGGCGCGGCGCTGATCGCCGCCGACGTCGTCAGGCGCCGCGCACTGCCGCAGGCCGAACGCCCCGTCCCCGCCACAGCCGGAGAATAGGATGGCCGATACCGCACCCGACCGGAAACGCCCGAACTTCCTGATGATCGTTACCGACCAGCACCGGGCGGACTATCTGGGCTGCGCCGGGCATCCGGTCCTGAAGACGCCGCATATCGACGGCATCGCCGCCCGCGGCGTCCGGTTCGACCGCTTCTATGTCGCCAACCCGGTCTGCATGCCCAACCGGGCGACCCTGGTGACCGGCCGGATGCCGTCGCTGCACGGCGTCCGGCACAACGGCATCCCGCTCGCCCTGTCGGAGAACACCTTCGTCGACCTGATGCGGCACGAAGGCTACCGCACCGCGCTCATCGGCAAGAGCCATCTCCAGAACATGACCGGCGAGCCGCCGTCGATGCAGCGCCGGATCGAGCCGCGCGACGACGCCTTCGCCGAGGCGCGCAAACCGGAGACGCTGGCCGACGGCGCCTATGAGGAAGAGCGGCCCTGGACCTGGAAAGCGGATCCGGACCGCGAAATCGCGACGCCCTTCTACGGCTTCGAGGATGTCTCGCTCGCCACGATGCACAGCGACAAGGTCGGCGCCGCCTATATCGCCTGGATGAAGGCGCGGGGCGGCGACCCGGCGACCATGGTCGGGCCGGAAAACGCCCTGCCCCACGACTATGTCGCGCCCCAGGGCTGGCGCACCGCGGTGCCGGAAGAGCTTTATCCCACCAGCTACGTCGCCGATGAGAGCATCGGCTGGCTCGACGCCTATGCGAAGGAAAGCGGCGGCCGGCCGTTTTTCCTCACGGCCTCGTTCCCCGATCCGCACCATCCCTTCACGCCGCCGGGCAAATACTGGGACATGTACGACCCGGCCGATTTCGACCTGCCGGAAAGCTTCCACCGGCTGAGCAACCAGGCGCCGCCGACGCTGCGGTGGATGTGGGAAAACCGGCCGCCGGGCGACGGCAGCCGCAATGTCGGCCAGGTCGCCTACACCGTCACGGAGCGGGAGGCGCGCGAATCGATGGCGCTGACCTGCGGCATGATCTCGATGATCGACGATGCCGTCGGGCGGATCCTTGCCCGGCTCGACGCCCTCGGCCTCGCCGACAACACCATCGTCGTCTTCACCGCCGACCACGGCGATTTCCTCGGCGACCACCGGATCGTGCTCAAGGGCCCGATGCACTTTCAGGCGCTGGTCAAGGTGCCGTTCATCTGGGCCGAGCCGGACGGCCGGAACGCCGGCGCGGCCTGCTCCGCCCTGGCCGGCACCGTCGATATCGCCCGCACCATGCTGAGCCGCGCCGGCATCGTGCCCTATAACGGCATCCAGGGCCGCAGCCTGGAGCCGGAGATTTCAACCCTGACCGACCGGGGCGGCGGCGCCGTCCTGATCGAGGACGACCAGCAGCGCGCAATCATGGGCTTCGAGCGCGACTTCCGCGTCCACTCGCTGATCACGCGGCGCTGGCGGCTGTCGGTCTACAGCGGCGCCGGGCATTGCGAGCTCTACGATCTGGAGAACGACCCGCACGAATTGACGAACCTGTACGGCGATCCGGCCCATACCGCGGTCAGGGCGGACATGCTGGAGCGCCTGGCCAAGGCCGAGATCGAGACCGTCGACCGCAGCCCCTTCCCGACCGCCATCGCGTGAGGACGGGCACCGTTTTCGGTGCCTATACCCGGCGGTGCGGAGAATGACGGCCCTATTCTCCGCATAAATTACGGTGAAAATCTTGCTGTGCGGAGATTATCCGCTATATTCTCTGCATAAATTGCGGAGAATAACCATGTATATCTGGCAGCGCGCCGACTGGCCGCGCTTCCGGCAGGACCAGGCCCGGCTCACCGGCCCGCTGGCCGCCGCGCGCCATGCCCAGGGGCGGCTGCTCGGCCGGATGGAGGCATTGGGCTTCGACCTGCGCAGCGAAGCGACCCTGAGCACGCTGACCGAAAATGTCGTGAAAACGAGCGAGATCGAAGGCGAATTCCTCGCCCCCGACCGGGTCCGCTCGTCGATTGCGGGCCGCCTCGGACTGGATGCCGGCGGCCTGCCGCCCTCGGACCGCGATGTCGACGGCATCGTGGATATGACCCTCGACGCGACCCGGAACTACGGGGCGCCGCTGACCGAAGAGCGCCTGTTTTCGTGGCATGCCGCCCTGTTCCCGACCGGGCGGAGCGGCATGCGGCGGATCAGGATCGGCGCGTGGCGCGACGACGCCGACGGACCGATGGAGGTCGTTTCCGGCCCGCTCGGGCGGCAGCACGTTCATTATGCCGCGCCACCGGCCGAACGCCTCGCGGGAGAAATCGCGGCATTCCTCGACTGGTTCGAGGGCGCGCGAACCATGGATCCTGTGCTCGCCGCCGGCATGGCCCATCTCTGGTTCGTGTCGCTGCATCCGTTCGACGACGGCAACGGGCGCATCGCCCGGGCCATTGCCGACATGGCGCTGGCCCGCTCAGACGACAGCCCGGAGCGCTGCTACAGCATGTCCGCCCGGATAAGGGCGGAGCGCAGCGTGTACTACGACCTCCTCGAATCGACGCAGCGAGGCACTCTCGACATTACGACCTGGCAGGTCTGGTTCATCGACTGTCTCGCCCGCGCCATCGGGGATGCTGGCGCTACGCTCGCCGCCGTCCTCCACAAGGCCCGGTTCTGGGAGGTCCATGCCGCCGAAGCGTTCAATCCGCGCCAGGCGAAGACCCTCAACCGGCTGCTCGACGGCTTCGAGGGCAAGCTCACCTCGTCGAAATGGGCGACGATGAACAACTGCTCCCAGGACACGGCGCACCGGGACATCCGCGACCTGATCGACCGCGGCATCCTCGTGCGCGGCCCCGCCGGCGGGCGCAGTACGAGCTACGAAATCGTAACCGAAGGCTGAACCGAAACTGCGCGTCCCGCACGCCTCAGGCGTTGACGTCGATCACCGTGCGGCCGCGCACGCCGCCTTTCAGGATGGTTTCGCCGGCGGCGAAGGCTTCGCCGAGCGGGATCACTTCGGTCATGGCTTCGAGCTTCCCGATCGGCAGGTCGGCGGCAAGGCGCTGCCAGGCCGTCTTGCGCGGCGCGGCCGGATACATCACCGAATCGATGCCGAGCAGGCTGACGCCGCGCAGGATGAAGGGCAGGACGGTGGTGGCGAGATCGTTGCCGCCGGCATTGCCGCAGACCGCGACCGCGCTGTGCAGGCCCATCTGTGCGGCGGCGGTCGCCAGCGTTGCGCCGCCCACGGTATCGACGCAGCCCGCCCATTGCGCCTTCTCAAGCGGCCGGCCGGTCGCTTCCAGCCGGCCGATCACGTTGGCGGCGCCGAGGCCGCGCAGATAGTCCTCTTCGCCGGACTTGCCGGTGGAGGCCGTCACCTCGTGGCCGAGCGCCGCCAGAATGGCGACGGCGACGCTGCCGACGCCGCCCGAGGCGCCGGTCACCAGCACCGGGCCGGCGCCGGGCCGCAGCCCGGCATCCTCCAGCGCCATCGCCGAGATCATGGCCGTGAAGCCCGCCGTGCCGATCGCCATCGCCTGCAGATTGCTGAGCGCGTCCGGCACCTTGACCAGCCAGCCGGCCTTGACCCGCGCCTTCTGGGCGAAGCCGCCCCAATGGCGCTCGCCGAGCCCCCAGCCGGTCAGGACCACCCGGTCGCCCGGTGCGAAATCCGGCGACGCCGAGTTCTCGACCGTGCCGGAAAAATCGATTCCCGGCACATGGGGATAGGTGCGCACCAGGCGGGCCAGGCCTTTCAGAATCAGGCCGTCCTTGTAGTTGAGGTCGGAATAGTCGATGCGGACGGTGACGTCGCCTTCGGGCAGCCGGTCTTCGTCAAGCTCCGTCACCGAGCCGGTAACGGTGCCGTCGTCTTCTTCGAGCAGGATGGCGCGGAAGGTCATGCCGGTCTCACGGGGTTATGGTATCTCAAGGGCTGGCAGGGACCGGCGCGCCGCCAGGGCCGCGCCGGGTTTCCGCCTGTCAAATCAGGTCTTGCCCGCCAATGCAAGGCAGGCGCGGCGAATTTAGTCGAGGCGCGATGACGAACGGAACCGCCCCGGAAGCGGCATCGGCAGTCTGGCCGCCGATCCACCGCCTGACCCATGGCGGGCGCAGCGGCGAACTGTTCGTCATCTTCGTGATCAACCTGGCGCTGTCCATCCTCACGCTGGGCATCTACCGCTTCTGGGGCCGGACCCGCATCCGCCGCTATGTCTGGAGCCAGACGAGCCTGCTCGGCGAGCCGCTGGAATATACCGGGCGCGGAATCGAACTGTTCCTCGGCTTCCTGTTCGCCCTTGTCGTGATCTACGGGCCGATCATCGGCCTCTATTTCGGGCTGGACGTCGAACTGCCGGACTCCGGGGAGGAATTTGGCGGCACGAAGCTCAACAGGTTGATCCTCTTCGTCGCCATCATGCTGTTGGCGATCCCGGTCCTGATGCTGTTCTACTACGTCGCGCTGTTCGCGGCCTATCGCTACCGGATCGGGCGGACGTCGTGGCTCGGGATTCGCGGCGGCATGGAGGGATCGGCGTGGCGATACGGATTTCTGGGCCTCGGTCTGGGATTTCTCAACGTCCTGACCCTCGGCTGGACCAAGCCCTGGGCCGATTCCGTGGTGTTCAAATACCGGCTCGGCCGTGCCTGGTTCGGCAACGGAAAGTTCGATTCGCACCTCGATGCCGATGGTCTTTACAGCCGATATGCCCTGGCCTGGATCGGCACCGCTGCCGCTGTCGGCGCGATGATTGCCGGCCTGGCAACCGTCGGACTCGGCGGACAGGTCATGGATCACGGAACTGCCGTCGATCCGGTGCGAATGCAGATAATCGTAATCGCGATCGAATTGACGCCTCTGATCGTCTATCAGCTGCTGATCTGCGCCTACAAGGCGGCGCTGGTGCGCAATATTGCAAAGACTCTCACCTACGGTTCGGTCCGCTTTCGGGCGGATGTCACCTTCAAGGACGTCTTCAAGCTGCGCATTCCCAATTTCCTGCTGATGGCTTTCACCCTGGGCTTCGCCTATCCCTATGTCGTCATGCGCACCACGCGCTTCATCGTTCGGCATGTCGAAATTCACGGCGACATCCGGACCACGGCGATCGGCCAGACCGAGGTCGGAACCCCGCGTTACGGCGAAGGTCTGATGGAGTTCTTCGGCATCGGAATGATCTGAGCGATGCCGGACCGGGGCGCCTCCGCCGCAGGAACCTACACGGACGGCCGGACGGCCCGGCGGCACAGCGTCCGGATGACCATCGGGGTCGATGGCCTGCTTATCGAATCCGACGACGGCGCGGTCGCAGAAGCGTGGCCGTTCGACGATCTGCGGCTGGTTGACGAGGCTTACGCCGGCCGCCCCTTCCGCCTGAAGCGCAGCGCCGGCGAGGCGCGCCTGACCGTCGCCGACAGCGCATTTCTCGACCGGTTGCGCCCCCATGCAGGCCGGTTGAGCCGGAAAGACCTGCGCGGCGCGAACCTGAGGGTCCGGGCGGCCGGCTGGATCGGGGCGACGGCGGCGGTCCTGGCCGGATTCTGGTTCCTGCTGCCGCTCGCGGCCGGCCCGGTCGCGTCCTGGGTGCCGCTCTCCTGGGAGGAAGGGCTGGGGCGCACCGTCCAGCGCCAGGCGCTCGCTCTGATGGCTGCCAATTCCCGCCTGTGTACGGGAAGTTCCGGGCAACTGGCCTTCGCACGCCTCGTGCAGCGCCTGTCCGCCACCAAGCCCTCGCGCTACCGCTTCCGCGTTACCGTGGTGGACAACGGGACGGTCAACGCCTTCGCCGCGCCGGGCGGCTATATCGTCGTGTTTCGCGGCCTGATCGACAATTCCGCCGACGCCGACGGACTTGCCGGTGTGATGGCCCACGAGATGGGCCATGTCATCGAGCGCCACGGCATGGAAAACCTCGTCAAGGCGCTCGGCCTCAGCTTCGTTATGAGCGCCCTGATCGGCGACACTTCGGGCTTTGCCGGCATAGCGACCGACATGGCGCAGAACCTGGCCACATCGAAATTCAGCCGCGATGCCGAACGGGAAGCCGACCGGATCGCCGTCGAGATGCTGAACCGGGCGAATATTTCCGGCCGGGGCTTTCACGCGTTCTTTCAGATGGTGGTCCGTGAGACCGGACAAGAGGATAAATCGATCGGCCGGTATTTTGCGTCGCATCCCGCTACGCGCGGGCGGGCGCAATTCGTCAAGACGCACGCGACGGGGACGCGCCCCGCGATGTCCGACTCCGAATGGCAGGCCGTCCGCCGGATGTGCGACCGGTAACGGAGACGCCGCGTTCCCCCGGCCGGTCGCGCCGGCGAAGCAGGGGACAACGGCCCGGGCGGGAGATTCGGATCAGCGCCTGAACAGATCGTCGAGCGCGAACCCGACGATCGGGCCGAACGGACGGCCCCCGTGTCCCGCGCCGGGAACGATCAGGAATTGCGCATCGTGCCCCCTGGCCCTGGCTGCCGCGATATACTTCTCGACATGGTGCGGCGGCGTGGTGCGGTCGGCGCTGCCGGAAACCGCAACGATCTTCGCCCTGGGGTTGGCTTTTTCCAGCCATTTGTGGGGCGACTGCGTGAATTCCGATCTGCGGAACCCCTTTTCGAACAGCAGTTGCTGAACGTCGCAGGGACAGGAAATGAGCAGGACGGCATCGACCAGATCCGGCCTCATGCCAAGCAGCACGCCGGCGATCAGCGCGCCGCCGGACGTGCCCGTCAGGACGAGTCGTTTCGCCCGATGGTGCGCCTTCAGCCGCGCGACGGCGTCCCCCATGCTTTCGATCTCGTCGCGGCCACGGCTCATGAATGAAAACTGGTCGTGCGTGGCCGTGCCCGACGACCTGCGGCCGGCGCCCCGGAATCCGGGTCTTATCAGCACGACGGCATTGGCGCCGCGTCTTGCCACCGCCCGCGCAATGCCGAACACGAAATCGACCGGCCGTCCGGACGGCACATCGCCGTGGAAATGGATCGCCAGCGTATCGGGATTGCCGCCCGCCCAATAGGTCTGGATCGCCAGGCAATGATCGCGCCCCTGGACGTAGGTGATGTTGTCCGGATCGGCGCATTTCTCGGCCTGCGCCGGTGCGGCGCCGGCCGTCAACAAGGCCGATACGGCGATGGCGGAAACGATTTTCGCGTGATGCTTCATCTGGACGGCTGCGCTCCTGTCCACTGGCGACGATAGCGTTGACTTCAGTCTGCCGGAATGGCCCTCTTAGCGTCATTCAACGGTCAGGCATTCCTGAAAGGCGACAGGCGTCCCGCCCGGCCGGCCGAGCAGTTCGTCGTCGCGCATGACGATGGCGCCGCGGACGATCGTCGCCTTCGGCCATCCGGTCACCGTCTGGCCGTCGAATGGCGTCCAGCCGCAGCGGGTTTCCATCCAGTCGTTCGCGATCGTGCGCCGCGCATTGAGATCGACGACGGTGAAATCCGCATCGTAGCCGAGCGCGATCCGGCCCTTGCCGGCGATGCCGTAGATCCGGTTCGGACCGGCGCTGGTCAGGTCGACGAACCGTTCGAGGCTGAGCCGCCCGGCGTTGACATGGTCGAGCATCAGCGGGACCAGCGTCTGCACCCCCGGCATCCCGGACGGGGTGGACGGATAGGGCCGGTCTTTCTCCTCCCGGGTATGGGGCGCATGGTCGGAGCCGATCACGTCGATCACGCCGTCGGCGACGGCCTGCCACAGCGCCTCGTGGTGCCGGGCGTCGCGGATCGGCGGGTTCATCTGGGCATAGCTGCCCAGGCGCTCGTAGCATTCCGGCGCCGACAGGGTGAGGTGCTGGGGCGTCGTTTCGACCGTCGCGACGTCCGTCGCTGCGGCGAGCAGCGGGAGTTCCTCGGCCGTCGAGATATGCAGCACATGGATGCGCCGGCCGGTCTCGTGGGCAAGCGCGAGGATGCGCCGGGTGGCCAGCACCGCTGATTCGACATCGCGCAGATGGGGATGCTGCACGGCCCCGGCCGCCGGGTCGAGCAGCGCCTTGCGCGCGTTCAGCCGGTCTTCGTCCTCGGCATGGATGGCGGCCCGGCGGCGGCCGCTTGCGAGCACCCGGCGCAGGGTCGCGTCGTCGGCGACCAGCAGCGAGCCGGTGGAACTGCCCATGAAGATCTTGACGCCGGCGCAGCCCGGCAGCCGCTCCAGCGCGCCGAGTGCCCCGGCGTTGGCATCCGTCGCGCCGAGGAAGAAGGCGAAATCGCACCAGGCCCGCCCCTCGGCCCGGCGGAGCTTCCCGGCGAGCGCGTCGGCCGAATCGGTGTTCGGCGAGGTGTTCGGCATCTCGAAGATCGCCGTGACGCCGCCTTTCGCGGCGCCGCGCGTGCCGGTTTCCAGGTCTTCCTTGTGCTCCAGCCCCGGTTCGCGGAAATGCACCTGGGTGTCGATGACGCCGGGCAGGACGTGCAGGCCGCCGGCATTGAAGCGCTCGGCGGTGGCCGCCCGGCCCAGATCGCCGAGCGCCGCAATCCGGCCGTCCCGGACCCCGACATCGGTCTCGATCCGGCCCATCGGCGTCATGACCGTGCCGCCGGAAATCGTCAGGTCGAAGGAATTTTCGTTCATGCCGTCGCCCGTTGCCGGAGCCGCTCTGGCCGTTTCATATACCGGTTCTTATACCGGGCGGCCGCAGCGTTGAAGGATTTCCCGGTGCGTCTAGATAACGGGAGCCCGGAACCGAAATGAGCCCGTTGCCGATGACCGGATACCATGTCGCCGAAGACCGCGCGGTTCTGCGCATTTCCGGCGCCGACCGGATCGAGTTTCTGCAAGGCATCGTCTCGAACGATGTCGCGAAGGCCGGCCGGGACCGCGGCGTCTGGGCGGCCTTCGTCACGCCCCAGGGCAAATTTCTGCACGATTTCTTCCTCGCCGCCGACGGCGAGTCGATCCTGCTGGACTGCGAAAGAGCGCGGGCGGACGACCTGCGCAAGCGGCTGCGGCGCTACACGCTGCGCTCGGACGCGCGGGTCGAGGCGGCCGACGATCTGGTCGTCGCCCTGACAGCGGCAGCTCCCGCCCCGACGGACGGCGCTGGGGCCTGTTTTCCGGATCCCCGGCACCGGAACGCCGGCTACCGGCTCATCGGCGCGCGCAGCGCAGTGGAGCGGGTGCTGACCGATGCCGGTCTGGCCCCCGCCGACCCGCTGGACTGGGACAGCCGCCGTCTGGCGCTCGGCCTGCCGGACGGTTCGCGCGACCTTGAAATCGAACGCTCCACGCTGGCCGAGGCCAACGCCGACCTGCTGGGCGGCATCGACTGGGAGAAAGGCTGCTGGATGGGCCAGGAGGTCACCGCCCGGATGCATTATCGCGGACTCGCCAAGCGCCGCCTGACGCCGATGCACGTCGAGGGCCCGATACCCGCGCGCGGCGCAACGGTCGAGCGCGGCGGCAAACCGGTCGGCGAATGCCGCTCCTCGGCCGGCGGCCTCGTCATGGTGCTCGCCCGGACGGAGGCGATCGACAAAACGGAGACCGGCCTGAGTTGCGGCGAAACGCGACTGCACCCGGCGCCGCCGGAGTGGCTGAAGGCGGCGCTGCGCGAAGGCGATGCGGCTTCCGGCGCTGCATAAACGACTTCAGGAATGCCGGGGAGACGGTGCAGCATTCGATCCTCCGCTGCCCGGCAATTTCGACCCACGCCCCGTTTCGCGTCATTTCGACCGAGCAAAGCGAGCGGAGAAATCTTTCCCGCGCAGTGCTTCGGTCCGTCGCGCCGTACTGGAGAGATATCTCCGCTCCGCGGCCCCTGCGGGACCGCTGCGGTCGATATGACGGTGTTCGGTTGATGGAACGAACGGCGGAAGACCGGCTCAGGGATTGCCCCGCAGCCTCGCCTGCGCCGCCGCCAGCCTTGCGATCGGCACGCGGTAGGGCGAGCAGGAGACGTAATCCAGGCCGATCTCCTCGCAGAAGGCGATGGATGCCGGATCGCCGCCATGCTCGCCGCAGATGCCGAGCTTGAGATCCGGCCGCGCCGCCCGGCCGCGGTCGCAGGCGATCCGCACCAACTCGCCCACGCCTTCGACATCGAGCGAGACGAACGGGTCCTTCGGGACGATCCCCTGCTCGACATAGGCCGGCAGGAAATTGCCCGCGTCGTCGCGCGACAGGCCGAAGGTCGTCTGGGTCAGGTCGTTGGTGCCGAAGCTGAAAAAGGCGGCTTCGCGGGCGATTTCGCCGGCCTGCAACGCCGCGCGCGGCAGTTCGATCATGGTGCCGACCAGGTATTCGGTTGCGACGCCGGTCCGTTCGGCAACCTCTGACGCCACCCGGTCGATGACGGCCTTCAGCAGCGCCACCTCTTCCATCGAAAATGCGAGCGGGATCATCACCTCCGGCGCGACCGGCCGGCCGGTTTTCTCCTGCACCTCGGCCGCCGCCTCGAAGATGGCGCGGGCCTGCATCTCGCAGATTTCCGGGAAGGTGACGGCGAGCCGGCAGCCGCGATGGCCGAGCATCGGGTTGGCCTCGCTCAGGCGCTGGATGCGGCGCCGGACCTCGCGCGCGCTCACGCCCGCCGCTTCGGCGACGCCGGCATGTTCTTCCTCGCTGTGCGGCAGAAATTCGTGCAGCGGCGGATCGAGCAGCCGGATCGTCACCGGCAGCCCGGCCATGATGCCGAACAGTTCGGCGAAATCCCGGCGCTGCATGGGCAGGAGCTTCTCCAGTGCCGCGCGCCGGCCGGACGCGTCGTCGGCGAGGATCATCTCGCGCATGGCGACGATGCGGTCCTCGTCGAAGAACATGTGCTCGGTGCGGCACAGGCCGATGCCTTCCGCACCGAACTCCCGCGCGGTGCGCACCTCGGCCGGCGTTTCGGCATTGGTGCGGATCGCCATGCGGCGCAGATCGTCGGCCCATTCCATGATGCGCGCGAAATCGCCGGACAGTTCCGGCTGGATCAGCGGCGCCTCGCCGAGCATGACCCGGCCGGACGCGCCGTCGATCGTGATCTGCTCCCCGGCCTTCACGACCCGGCCGGCGCAGGCCATTTCGGCGGCTTCGTAATCGACCCTGATATCGCCGGCGCCGCACACACAGGGCCGGCCCATGCCGCGCGCCACCACCGCTGCGTGGCTGGTCGCGCCGCCGCGCGTCGTCAGGATGCCGGCGGCGGCATGCATGCCGTGGATGTCTTCCGGGCTGGTTTCGACCCGGACCAGGACGACCGCCTCGCCGGCCTGGGACCGGGCGACCGCCTCGTCGGCCGAGAAGACCACGGCACCCGTCGCCGCACCGGGCGATGCGGCGAGGCCGCGCCCGAAGATCGTCACGTCCGCCGCCGGATCGAGCGTCGGGTGAAGCAGCTGGTCGAGCTGCGCCGGGTCGAGGGCGGCGATCGCGCCGGCCGGGTCGAGGATGCCTTCGTCCACCATGTCCACGGCGATCTTCAATGCCGCCTGGACGGAGCGCTTGCCGCTGCGGGTCTGCAGCATCCAGAGCCTGCCGCGCTGCACGGTGAACTCGATGTCCTGCATGTCCCGGTAATGCCGTTCGAGAATGCCGCGGATACGGGTCAGCTCGGCGAATGCGCCGGGCAGCGCCTCCTCCATCGAGGGCAGGTCGGGTCCGTGCAGGTCGCGCCCGGCAATTGTGAGATTCTGCGGCGTGCGGAGGCCGGCGACCACATCCTCGCCCTGGGCGTTGACCAGGAATTCGCCGAAGAAGCGGCCGTCGCCGGTCGAGGGATCGCGGGTGAAGGCGACGCCGGTGGCGCAGTCCTCGCCCATGTTGCCGAACACCATGGCCTGCACGTTGACGGCCGTGCCCCAGGCGGCGGGAATGTCGTGCAGCCGCCGGTAGGTGACCGCGCGGGCGTTCATCCAACTCCCGAAGACGGCGCCGATCGCGCCCCAGAGCTGGGCGTTCGGGTCCTGCGGGAAGGCGGCGCCGGTCTGCTCCTGCACGATCTCCTTGTAGCGGCCGACCAGGGCTTCCAGGTCGTCGGCGCCAAGTTCGGTGTCGAGGAAAACGCCGCGCCGTTCCTTGACGTATTCCAGCTCGCGTTCGAACTCGTCGTGATCGACGTCGAGCACGACGGCGCCGTACATCTGGATGAAGCGGCGGTAGCTGTCCCAGGCGAAGCGGGCGTCGCCGCCGCTTTCGGCAAGGCCGCGGACCGTCGCGTCGTTGAGGCCGAGATTGAGCACGGTATCCATCATGCCGGGCATCGAGGCGCGGGCGCCGGAGCGGACGGAGACGAGCAGCGGATCGGCCGGATCGCCGAACCGGCGGCCGGCGGTCGCCTCGATTTCGGCGATGCCGGCGGCGACCTGCCCGGCGAGATCGCCGGGATAGGCCCGGCCGTTGTCGTAGTACCAGGTGCAGACTTCGGTCGTGACCGTGAAGCCGGGCGGCACCGGCAGGCCGATGCCGCTCATTTCAGCCAGGTTGGCGCCCTTGCCGCCGAGCAGGTCCGCCATCCCGGCCGAGCCCTCGGCGGCGCCGGCGCCGAAGCTGTAGACCCACCGCGTCATCGGCGCGCCGCAGCCCGCTTACGGTCCGGGCCGGCCATCAGCCCTCGATCCGCGAAAAGTCGGCGACGCTGTCCATCACCGTGCGGATGCTGGACAACAGCAGCAGCCGGTTTTCGCGCAGGGCGGGGTCCGGGTCGTTGACGGTCACTTTATCGAAAAATTGGTCGATCGGCTCGCGCAACTTGGCCAGCGCCGTCATGGCCTCGCCGAAGGCTCCCTTCTCCAGCGCGCGCTCCGCCTCGGCAGCGGCGGTGTCCAGCGCCTTGGAGAGATCGGTTTCTTCCGCCATTTTCAGCAGGCAGACCGCCGGCGCGCCCTCGTAACTGCGGCCGTCCTTCTTCTCCTCGATCCGCAGGATGTTGGCGGCCCGGCGATAGGCAGTTAGCAGGTTTCCACCGTCATCCGAGCCGAGCAGCTTGTCGAGCGCATCGACCCGCGCCAGCAGCCGAAGGAGATCGTCCTCGTCTCCCTTGGCGAAGACCGCGGAGATCAGGTCGTGGCGCACGCCACGGTCCCTGAGATGGACTTTCAGCCGGTCGACGATGAACTGAAATGCCTGTTGCGGCCCCTCGTCCCGGTTCAGGCTCGTTAAACTCCCGCTCGCTATAGCGGGCCTCAATGCCCCTTCGGCCGCCTGCCGGAGCATTCCCATCAAAGGCAGGCGTATATTGTTTTCCAGGATCAGGCGGATCACCCCGAGCGCGGCACGGCGCAGCCCGTAGGGATCGCGCGACCCAGTCGGCGTTTCGCCAATCGCCCAGAAGGTAGCCAGCGTGTCGATCTTGTCCGCCAGAGCCACCGCGATGCTCACACGACTTTGCGGACATTTTTCGGACGGTCCCTGGGGTGCATAGTGTTCGGCGATGGCTTCCGCGACTTCTGGATGCTCCCTGTCCTCAAGGGCGTAGTAGCGCCCCATGATGCCCTGTAGTTCGGGGAACTCACCCACCATGCCAGTGGTGAGATCGGCCTTGGCCAGCCGCGCGGCATGCGTTGTTCTTCGTCGATTGGCATGGATCAGATCTGCCAGTTCGCCAGCAAGTTTCTCAATTCGACCTACTTTGTCGAGGACCGTACCGAGTTTGGCGTGGAAGGTGATGCCTTCGAGCGCTTCGACCCGCCCGCTGAGGGGTATTTCGAGATCCTGATCCCAGAAGAACTGCGCGTCGGCGAGGCGGGCGCGCAGGACGCGCTCGTTGCCGGCGGCGACCGACCTGCCGCCGTCGCCGGTTTCCATGTCGGCGATGGCGATGAAATGGGGCGCCATTCGCCCGTCGGCGGTTTCGAGCGCAAAATACTTCTGATGGCTGCGCATCGAGGTGATCAGCACTTCCGGCGGCAGGTCCATGAACTCGGCATCGATCCTGCCGGCCACAGCGACCGGCCATTCGACCAGTCCCGTGACTTCGTTCAGGAGCGCCCGATCTTCGCGGAGCGAAGAGCCGAGGCTGGCGGCAAGGGCGCCCGCTTGCGCTTCGATCCGCGCCCGCCGCTCATCGGGATCGACCAGCACGAACGCCTTTTCCAGCTTTGCCCGATAGTCAGCGGCCGACTCGACGGCAATCTCGCCCGGCGCCAGGAATCGGTGGCCCACGGTCGTTCCGTTGAAGGCCAGCGCTTCGCTGCCGCCGATGTCGAAGCTCCCGGCGACCGGCCGGCCGTCGAAGAGGCACAGGATGTTGTGCAGCGGCCGCACCCACTGGAAGGCCGAGCCGCCCCAGCGCATGCTCTTGGGCCAGCCCATCGCGCGGATCGCGCCGGTGACGATGCCGCCCAGCGCGTCCGCCGTCGCCGCACCCTTGCGCTCGATCACGGCGAACCAGAACTCCGCGCCCTTGGCCTCGCGCACCTCGCACTCGTCGAGACTGTCGAAGCCGACCGAGCGCAGGAAGCCTTCGATGGCCTTGTCCGGCGAGCCGACCCGCGGGCCCTTGCGCTCCTGGCGGACATCGGGCTGCCGCTCGGGCAGACCCCCGACGCTCAGGCCGATGCGGCGCGGGGTCGAGAAAGTCCAGACGTCGCCATGTTCGAGCCCGGCCTCCTTCAGCCCCCCGGTGACGAGCCGCTCAAGGTCGGCGCGCGCCCGGTCCTGCATCCGGGCCGGAATTTCCTCGGACAGCAACTCCAGCAGCAACTCAGGCATCGGCGGCTTCCGCTACGTCCGCCGCTGACGGGGTTTGGCTGTCGAGCCACGCCCGGCAGCAGGCGCGGGCGAGCGTCCGCACCCGCAGGATGTAGGATTGCCGTTCGGTCACGCTGATGACGCCGCGGGCGTCGAGCAGGTTGAACAGGTGGCTCGCCTTCATGCACTGGTCGTAGGCCGGCAGCGGCTTTTTTGCCTCGACCAACGCCAGGCATTCTTCTTCCGCGTCCTCGAAATGGCGGAACAGCTTTTTGGTATCGGCGAGTTCGAAGTTGAAAGCCGAGAATTCGCGCTCGGCCTGCAGGAAGACGTCGCCGTAGGTGACGCCGCCCTGGTCTTTCGGGACGCCGTCCCAGTCCAGGTCGTAGACGTTGTCGACGCCCTGGATATACATGGCGAGGCGTTCCAGCCCGTAGGTCAGCTCGACGGAGACCGGGTTGCAGTCGATGCCGCCGACCTGCTGGAAATAGGTGAACTGGGTGACTTCCATGCCGTCGCACCAGACCTCCCAGCCGAGACCCCAGGCGCCCAGTGTCGGGCTTTCCCAATCGTCCTCGACGAAGCGGATGTCGTGGGCCATCGGGTCGATTCCGATGGCGCGCAGGCTGTCGAGATAGAGCGCCTGGCTGTCCGGCGGCGACGGCTTGAGCAGCACCTGGAACTGGTAATAGTGCTGGAGCCGGTTCGGGTTCTCGCCGTAGCGCCCGTCGGTCGGCCGGCGCGAGGGCTGGACATAGGCCGCGTTCCACGGCTCCGGCCCGAGCGAGCGCAGGGTGGTCGCCGGATGGAAGGTGCCGGCGCCGACCTCCATGTCGTAGGGCTGGAGGATGACGCAGCCGCGCTCGGCCCAGAAATCCTGCAACGTCAGGATGAGCCGCTGGAAGCAGGTCTCGCGCGAAACGGCAGACGCCATCGGGTGGGATTCTGGTTTGGGAGGGCGGCGGGATTGTGCGCTGCACTATGGCAAAACCGCCGGGTGGCCGCACGGGTCACGCCGCCGCACGGCGCGCCCGGAAACAGAGAGCGCGTCAGGCCAGCGGACAGCCCGGCTTGCCGCAATTCCCGGCGGCGAAGGCGCCGCAGGCCCGGCACTGGATCAGGTCCGCCGCCGAGCCGGACGCCGGCGGCTCGCCTGACCCTGTCGGGCCGCCCCGCGACCGTCCGTCGTCCCGCGAGCCCCAATCGCCGCTGTTGCTCTTGAGCTGGCGGAAGATCCGCGACCCCAGCAGCAGCACGACGACCGCCACGACGATCAGCAGGATCTTGCCGATGGAGAGACCGAACATCCGCTGCCTTCCGCCTAGAGCCCGAATCGGGACCAGAGGGCCCGTTCCTCGACCGCCGCGAGCAGGCCGGCGCCGAGCGCGATGCCCCACGATTCCTGCGGCGCCCGCTCGCCCGCCAGGCCGAAGCGCCGCTTGAACCAGCTGCGCCGCTCGCCGATCGCGACCAGGCGCACCTTCTCGCCGAAACGGTCGCGGCAGACCGAGCGCATGTCGCCCAGGGCATCGACCAGGCCGAGTTCGAGCGCCTTGCGGCCGGTCCAGAACTCGCCGGTGAACAGGCTGTCGCCCTTCAGCTTCTTGCCGCGCCGGCGCTGGACCAGGTCGATGAAGCTGTCGTGCATGTCTTTCTGGATCGTCTTCAGATGGGCGACGTCGTCTTCGTTCTCCGGCCGGAACGGGTCGAGCATCGCCTTGCGCGCGCCGGCCGTGTAGACGCGCCGTTCGATGCCGAGCTTGCCGATCGCCTCGACGAAGCCGAAGCCGCCGGTCACCACGCCGATCGACCCGATGATGGAGTTGGCGTCGGCGAAGATTTCGTCGCCGGCGCAGGCCAGCCAGTAGCCGCCCGAGGCCGCGACGTCCTCGACGAACACCAGCACGGGGACGTTCTTCTCGTTGGCGAGATCGCGGATCCGGCGGTAGATCAGCGCCGACTGAACGGCGGAGCCGCCGGGGGAATTGACCGACAGGGCGACGGCCTTCAGCCCCTTGACCGAAAAGGCGCGCTGGATCGCCGGGGCAAGGCGCTGGATGTTCATGCCGCGCCGCAACGGCCCGATGTTGCCGATCGCGCCGTTCAGCCGCAAGACCGCAACGGTCGGTTTCCGTCTTCCGAGCCCGAACAATTCCGCCCCCGACCCTCTCTTCCGGCGCGCCCGCCGCACGGCGCTCCCCGCTGTGATCCGCCTCGATGTGGCGCCCCTATATTTGCCCCCTTTATTTGCAAACGGTCCGGCGGAAGGCAATGTGGCGGACTTTCCCCTGGGATTCCCACGGACTTCCTCTGCAAAAGGCCACAAGTATCCGCCAGTGGACGCTTTCCCATCCCTCCCCCTCTTCAGAGGGGGAGGCCAGGTGGGGGTGCAGTAGCGTCAGGCACGGCCCTACAGGCACGGCACCCCCATCG
>JAPPLJ010000058.1 GCA_028819475.1 Rhodospirillaceae bacterium | reverse complement strand
CCGGCACCGGTGCTGCTCCGGCGAAGGACAGGACGGATGCGCCGACGTCGTGACGTCGCCGCCGTGTTGCCGGGCATCGCCATGGCTGCCGTCATGATGCCGTCTCCTTCGTGCCGATGAGGGAAAGCGGCAGCCGGACGCCCTCCCCCGGACACCCCGACCGCCGCCCCGATCACGGCCAAACCTCTCCTCCTGACGGCGAACAGCACGGGGATGGAGACGGCGGCGGGACGGCGGCGCGGTAAAGGGAAGCCGTCAGCGGCGGCGGATGAAGAGCACCGCCGCCGACCATGGCGTTATGCTTGACGTAACGCAGATGCGGGGGCTACGGTGCGGACAATGCAGGGTCTGCGGATTCGGATGCGTCGTGATCGTCGGCTTCAGGGACAAGCGCACCGAGGCGTTCTACCGGGGACGCCGGGTTGCGGCCTTCTCGGGCTTCGCGCGCACCGCCTCGCGCAAGCTCGACCAGCTCGACGCGGCCACCGGGCTCGGCGACCTGGCGCGGCCCGGCAACCGGCTGGAAGCGCTCAGGGGCCGACGGCGGGGACAGTGGAGTATTCGGATCAACGACCAGTGGCGAATCTGCTTCGTCTGGCCGGAAGGCAGCCCCGGTCCCGCCGACGTGGAAATCGTCGACTACCACTGACAGGAGGCGCGGCATGCGCGAACCCATCCATCCCGGCGAGACTCTGCGCGAAGACCTCGACGCGCTCGGTATGAGCGCGGCCGAACTCGCCCGGCGCATCGAGGTGCCGACGAACCGCATTACCGGCATTCTGAACGGCCGGCGCGCCATCACCGGGGACACGGCGCTTCGGCTCGGGCACTTCTTCGGCACCACCGGCGAGTTCTGGCTCAACCTCCAGAAGCTCTACGAGCTGCGGCTCGCGGAAGAGAAGAACGGCGCGGCGATCGCCCGGTTGCCGGCGCTCGACACGGGGACGGACCTGCATCCGGCCGGCTGACGGACGGCGGCGGGCCGGCTGCGCAGCATGCAAGGGCCGGCGGTGATCGCACGGGAATTCCGTCTCGCGCGGGCGACCGTGCGGCAGGTTGTCGACGCCGCCCGGCGCGGCCTGCCCGAGACGGAGCGATAGATGACCGGGCGTCCGCGGCAGGCCGGTTGAGCCCCGCGGGCGAAAGCGACTACAAGGCGCAGCATGGGTTCCGTTGCCGACAGGATGGCGAAGAAAGTCCTCGCCTCTCGCGGGTCGAAGGTCGCCGATCTTGCGGGCTGGCGCGAAGCCAGGGAGATGGCGCTTGACGCCGGTTTCGGCGGCGAGGGTCCGGTCCCCGCCAGGTTCGCGGACCTCGATCCCTGCCACGGCATCTACGTCATGATGGAGAACATCGTCTCCCTCCTGTCGGAAGCCATGTCCACCATGAGAGAGGCGAAGGGCTATGTGAGGATCGTCGGCGCCGCCGAGGACGAATACATGCCGTCCGGGCCGCCGATGAGCCCGCTGACCGTCAGCTATTTCACGATGTGGGCGTTCTTCGACGTCCGCTTCGGGAGCAGCGGTGAGACCATGGGCAGCTGCATCCTGCGCATCGCGCCCGCGTTCGATTTGCCGCCCTGGCAGATGGACGCCATCGAGAAGATGCAGCAGTCGAGGATGGGCTTTTACGTGCACTGCGGCCGCGAGGACGAGGGGGTTTTACTGCGCGAGGTCGGCGCGCGGGAAGTCGTTTCCTGCATGGTGCCCGCCGGCTATGCCGGCAGCGAGGGCGAGATCTGGTTTGCGCGCCTGCTGCCGCCGCCCCACGAGTTGTGCCGACGGCATATCGTGTTCACCACGCCCTACGTCATCGGTGGTTGGCCGGAAAGCGCCTTCGTCGACTATCTGGAGCGCGAGCTCGCGCGGATGAAGGCGCGGAAGAAACCGCCCCGGACGGATGACCTGCACGGTCATCTGATGAAACACGGCCCGGAGCCGAACCACTGGAACGAATACGTCTTCTGCGCCTATACGGGCCATCGGAAAGAGGCGATCTTCCTGACCGGCATCCCGGACATCCCGGAAAGCCTTCCCCATGCCTCGGCCAATCGGTAGCACCGCGACCGGATACCGCCGGTCGATGGACCGATTCGGGCCACTGCTGGCTCAACGTAAAATGTCCGCCGCAATGCTGGCAGCGATTCTCTCCGCCGCCTCGTGGATAGAATCCTGCGCCAGATGCGCGTATCTCGCGGTGGTCTCGATGTCGTTGTGCCCCAGCAGCTTGCCGATCACCGGCAGCGTCTCGCCGAGCGCCAGCGCGCGCGAAGCGAAGGAATGTCGAAGGTCATGGATCCGCACGTCCTCCAGCTTCGCGGCCTCCCGCACGGCCCGCCAGGCATGGTCGAGCCCGCCCGCGCTGTAGCGCCCGTCCCGGTCCCTGCCCGGAAACACAAACAGGCTGCCCGCCCGGCGCGGCAGGTCCTCCAGCAGCCGCACCGCCGGCGGCGGCAG
>JAPPLJ010000057.1 GCA_028819475.1 Rhodospirillaceae bacterium | reverse complement strand
TTGGGGGGCCGCCGGGCGGGTGGTTGTTGGGGGGCCCGGCCCCGCGGGGGGGGATTTTTCCCTACTACGGCCCCCTCGGCCCCCGGGGGGGGCTGCCCCCCCGGGGGGGGGGGGGGGGGGGCCCGCCCCGCTACCGTGGGCGGGATTGCACGGAGTGGCTCTCGGATCTCGGCTTTTTCGACCGGACGCCGGACATGCTGGACTCTCCCGCCGAGCGTTTCCGGGCCGAGGTCCAGGTGAGCGGGCGCGACGGCGGGCGCACGATCAGCCTGCACCGTTTGCGCCGGGACGGCGTCGAACTTTTCGGAAGGCTGACGGCGATCGACGGCGAAAAGGCCGAATTTGCCGACGACCTGCAGCGGAACATCGACAACGCCGACAATTTCTCGCGCATATTCCAGGACATGGTGGACGCCCATATCGAGAAGAACGGCATCGACGCTCCGGAGCCGACGGACGCTGAACTCGACGGCGAACCGGCAGCGAGCGAACCGTCGGCGCCGCACCGCCGCGCGATCGACCTCCGGGAGGAAAACGTCGCCACCGTCGTTTGGGCGACGGGTTTCTCCTACGACTTCTCGTGGATCGATTTTCCCGTGTGCGATGCGATGGGTTATCCGGTGACCGACCGGGGGGCAACGTCCATACCCGGTCTCTATTTCATGGGCCTCAACTGGATGGTGACGCGCAAATCCGGCCTGCTGTACGGCGTCGGCGACGACGCCCGGCATGTCGCCGCCCATATCGCGGGCTATCTCGGCAACCGCCGCTGACCGGCAAGCGCGCTGCGGCGGCGTCCGGCCCGTGCTAGCCTGCCGCCGTGATCGTCTCCGCCTCCTACCGCACGGACATTCCGGCCTTCTATGCCGACTGGTTCCTCAACCGGGTCGCGGCGGGCGCGGCGCGGTTCCGCAATCCGTTCGGCGGCGGCATTGTAACGGTCTCGCTCAGGGCGGAGGACGTCTCCGGCATCGTCTTCTGGACGCGCAATTTCGCGCCGCTCATGGACCGGCTCGCGCCGGTCGAAGAGCGCAGCTGGCCCTTCGTCGTGCAGTTCACCGTCACCGGCTATCCGCGGCCGCTCGAACCCTCGACGATTCGCGCGGAGGACGCCGCGGCCCAGATCGCGGAGATCGCCCGGCGCTTCGGGCCGCGCGCCGCGGTCTGGCGCTACGACCCGGTCCTGCTGTCGTCGGCGACCGGGCCGGGCTGGCACCGCGCGACGTTCGCCCGCCTGGCCCGGCTGTTGCGCGGCCATGTCGACGAGGCGGTGCTGTCGTTCGTCGAGCCCTACCGCAAGACGCGGCGCAACCTGGACCGGCTGGCGCGCCGGGCCGGGATCGACTGGCGCCTGCCGGAGCCCGATGAGAAGGCTGCGCTGGTCGGCGACCTCACCGCAATCGCCGGCGACGCCGGCATGGCGCTGACCCTGTGTACCCAGCCGGCGCTGGCGGCGCTGGTGCCGGGCATCGCCGCCCCGGCGCGCTGCATCGACGCCGGCCGGCTCGGCGACGTTGCGGGCCGTCCGGTCATCGCGCCGGTGAAGGGCAACCGGCCGGGCTGCCTGTGCGCCGCGTCGCGCGATATCGGCGCCTACGACACCTGCCCCCATGGCTGTACCTACTGCTACGCCGTCGCCGACCGCAGCCGGGCGAAGGCGGCGTATGCGGCTCAGGATGCGGGGGCGGAGATGCTGGGGGTGCGGTGAGGCAAAGCGGCCATGTCGTCGAACTCCGCTGCTTCATACCCGATTCTCGGTGCTCCGAGACAATCCCCCCATTGCTCCGGCAAAGGCCCTGCGCAATTCATAGGAATCCGCCATACACAGCGTGGCTTCGGCGGCAAACGTTATGATGGCTAGATTGCGGGGCTACGAGTCAACGGGGCTGCTGATCAAGCCTGGATGCTCGATCCATCTCCTTGCTTGCTACAAATCCAACAAGAAATTCGTTGCGAACACTATATTCCATGACTGGAGTTTAAGAGTGCTTAAGGCTTCCAAACTACCTCAATTGCTCAACAATTGGAAGAAGATCTTCATCCGGAATTAAACTCAAATTCATATGGTTAAAGATATCTGCTCCTAGACCCTGAGTTTGTACGTTACGCGGACAAATGTCAGTCACACCAAGAATGTAGCTCTCTTCAACGATATAGTAGCTGCGCGCTAGATCAAAGCATTCATATAACACCTGTCGTCTCTCTGTTTTAAACTCAGATTCAGATCGATAGTCTGAATCTCGCAATGTACCGCGAATCTGATTGACACCAAAAATTTTCAAGAGACAAAATTGACGATATGTCATTCTCTCGCATGACTTTATAATCTGGTGTGCCAGTCCGGCACTAATGTCAGCATTAAACGCAACATTGGCAAAGAAATATCCCATGTACACAATCTTTTTTTCCTCAGGTTCGCGTTGAGCTTTGAGAATTATGTTCTCCGCGATACTGTCTGCATCTGAGCAACCAAATTCATTTCGCTCGAAAAATCCGTCAGAGCGAACACTCTCGCCGCTCTCAAGTCTGTCTCGTATATTGTTCGTTGCAATCGCTAGCAGGCCCCCAATTCGCTGTTTTTCTCGATCTCCTAACAATCTCTTAGAGGTCTCTTCTCCCAAAGTTTCCAACAATTCTGATACGGTAGCGCTCGCAGTCCCCAATGCTGCCGCACTCCCCAAGTCACCCGCGAAAAACCCTAGGGCGCCTCCTACAGTTCCGCCCGCTATTCCTGCACCGCCTCGGATCAGGCGGCGAACCGCGCTTTCTTGATCTTCGCTAGACATCATGTATCGCAATCGACGAGGAGTAAGCAGGTTGCCAGTACTCTTGGATTATTGCGCGCACCAACAACCTAAATTTAGGGCATACCCACCTCAAAATCGTCATCTTCCATTGTCCAGTCCGGGGCGACCGCGAACGTTTTCTTATATGCGGGAAGTTCTAACTCGAACGCTCCGGTTCCCATAACATTAAATTTCTCCATAGTAATGTAACCGGCTTCGCATAATTCCCTATACAACTCAATGCCCACCTTAATTCCGAAGCCTTTCGATTGTCGTTTCGCAATTTCGGCGTCAATGATCTGTGTGATGGTTTTGATATCGATAGTCACTGATTCTGCTCCTTCTGCTACACTCGCTTCCATCCGCACAAGCCTTACCGACAAAGTGATTCAATGCGAAGTCGAACTATCCGATACGGAGAGGTGGCGACTGAATTCTCCTTTGCACGTTTCGGTTTCGGCCCTTTACGCCGCGTCGCTTTCCCCGGCATTCTCTTCGGGCGGTTCGGCGGCGTCTTCCGGAGCCTCTGCCGCGTCTTCGGCCGTCTCCCCAGCCTCCGGTGCAGGCTCTTCCGGCGGCTTCCTCGCAACGCCGACCAGAGCCGGGCGCAGCAGGCGGTCGTGGATGACGTAGCCGTCCTGCACGACCTGGGCGACCGCGCCGGGCGCCAGCTCGTCCGTCGGCACCTCGAACATCGCCTGGTGGCGGTTGTGGTCGAAGCGCTCGCCGGTCTCCGGCGTCACCTTTTTCACGCCGTGCCGTTCCAGGGCCTGCAGCATCTCCTGCCGCGTCATGTCCACCCCGGCGCGCAGATTGAACAGGTTCTCGTCCTCCTCCCGGGGGATCTCCGGCACCGCCTCAAGCGCGCGGCCGAGATTGTCGGCGACGCTCAGAACGTCCCGCGCCAGGCCGGTCGCGCCGTATTTCCGGCTGTCCGCAACGTCGCGGGCGGCGCGCTTGCGCGCGTTGTCGGCGTCGGCCAGGGCCCGCAGCGCGCGGTCTTTCAGTTCTGCGACCTCGGTTTCGAGGTCGGCGATGCGCTGCTGTTCTTCGGTCAGCGCCGGGGCCTCGCCTTCGCCCTCTTGCGGATTGGCGTCCGGTTCGGCCGATTTCGCGTCCCCGGCCGCCGTATCGGCGGCGCCCGGCCCGGAATCGGCCGTCGCCGGATCGCTGTCCGCGGCAGCGTCGCTGTCGTTGGCCGGCTCGGGCGGCGCGGATGCCGTTGCCGACGCATCCCCGGGGGCTTCGGGGTCGTCGGCGCCGGCGCCTGCCGGGGGGGCCTCCGCGGGATCGGTCTTGCGCGGGTCGTCGGTCATGTCGTGCAACTCAGTCCTGCAATCTTCCTGGGTGCCGCGCGCCGGCCTAGCCGATCAGCCGGCCGACGACGGTCGCCGTATAGTCCACCATCGGAATGATCCGGGCATAGTTCATGCGGGTCGGTCCGATCACGCCGATCGCGCCGACCACCATTTCGTCCGCATTCGTGTAGGGCGAGATGATCAGCGAGCAGCCGGCATTGCGGAACAGTTCGTTCTCCGCGCCGATGAAGATCCGGACGCCCTGGGCCGCGCTCGACAGGTCGAGAAGCCTGAGCAGGGTTTCCTTGCGCTCCAGCGCCGAGAACAGCCGCCGCACCCGCTCCAGATCGTCAATGGCGGCAACGTCTTCAAGAAGCCTGGACTGGCCCCGGACAATAAGCGCACCCTGCTCGGCCGCCGCCCCGTCCGGCCCGGCCCAGACCGCGAGGCCGCGTTCGACAAGGTCGCCGGCGAGCGCATCGAGCTGCGCCCGGTCGCGCGCCAGCTCCGCGGTGACGGCGCCCCGCGCCTCGCCCAGCGTCCGGCCGACCAGCCGGGCGGTCAGGTAGTTCGACGCCTCGATCAGCGCGGACGACGGCATGCCGACCGGCACGTCGATGATCCGGTTTTCTATGACGCCGTTCTTCAGCACCATGACGACCAGCGCGCGGCCCGGCCCGAGGCTGACGAACTCGATATGCTGCAATGCGCTTTCCGATTTCGGCGCGATCACCAGCCCGACCTGCTCCGACAGGCCGGCGAGCGACTGGCTGGCCTGGCGCAGAACCTGGTCGACGCTGCGCCCGTTGGCAGCGCACTGCGCCTCGATCCGGTCGCGTTCCTGCTCGCTGAGCCGGCCGACCTCGAGCAGCCCGTCGACGAACATGCGCAGGCCGGCATCGGTCGGCAGGCGGCCGGCCGAGGTGTGGCGGGCATAGAGCAGGCCGGCGTCCTCGAGATCGGCCATGACGTTGCGGATCGTCGCCGGCGACAGGTCGATATCGTCGAGGCGCGACAGGGTCCGCGAGCCGACGGCCTCGCCCGAGGTGACATAGGTCTCGACGATGCGGCGCAGGATTTCGCGCGCCCGGTCGTTGAGCGCCTGCACCGACGATCCTCCCGCCGGGGTCGCCGGGGGCGGCGTCACGATGCTGCCGGAATCCGGGGTCGTCATGGCGGTTTCGCAAGATCCGTTGCAACGGGACGCGGCGCCCCGGTAACACAGGGGATCGAGGGGCACCTGAGCGGCGAAGATTTAGGCAATGCCGGAAATCCGGTCAATCCAGCGCGCCGGTGAGCGATTCGGTAACCTTGGGCATTCAGCCCGTCTTCCGCTAGATTGCCCGCCCCTGCCCTAATTCCTCAGGCTGCCCCATGAACCTGTCCGGCACTCCGTCCGGATTTTCCTCCGTCAGGCCGTCCGGCCGCGCGCGCGACGCGATGCGGGAGGTGACGCTCGAACCCGGCTGGGCCGGCCATGCCGAAGGCTCCTGCCTGGTGCGGTTCGGCGGCACCCATGTGCTGTGCGCCGCCTCGGTGATCGAGCGGGTGCCGCCCTTCCTGCGCAACACCGGGCGCGGCTGGGTGACCGCGGAATACGGCATGCTGCCGCGCTCGACCCACAGCCGCACCGACCGCGAAGCGGCGCGCGGCAAACAGAGCGGCCGGACCCAGGAGATCCAGCGGCTGATCGGCCGTTCGCTACGCGCGGTGACCGATCTCGAAGGCTTCGGCGAGCGCCAGATCACCGTGGACTGCGACGTGCTCCGGGCCGACGGCGGGACGCGCACCGCCGCGATCACCGGCGGCTGGGTCGCGCTGCACCAGGCCTTCGGGTGGCTGATCGGCAAGGGCGAGATAGACGAGACCCCGCTGACCGGCCAGGTCGCGGCGGTGTCGTGCGGCATCTACGAAGGCGAGACGGTGCTGGACCTGGATTATGCCGAGGACAGCGCCTGCCAGGCCGACGCCAATTTCGTGCTGTCGGGCGACGGCGGGCTGATCGAGGTCCAGGCGACGGCGGAGGACCGGCCGTTCGCCCAGAGCCAGTTCGACGAACTGCTGGCGCTGGCGAAGCAGGGTATCACCGACCTGTGCGCCCAGCAGCGCGCCGCCGTCGGGTAGCGGGCGGCATGACGCCGCCGCCGCTGTTTCCGCTTACCGGCGAGCTCGTCATTGCCAGCCACAATGCAGGCAAGGTGCGCGAGATCGGCGACCTGCTGGCGCCGCTCGGCGTGGCAGTGCGCGCCGCCGCCGCACTCGGCCTGCCCGAGCCGGACGAGACGGAAGACAGCTTCGCCGGCAACGCCCTGCTGAAGGCACGGGCCGCGGCCGGCGCGTCGGGCCTGCCCGCGCTCGCCGACGATTCCGGCCTGGCGGTGCGCGCGCTGGGCGGCGCGCCGGGAATCCATTCGGCGCGCTGGGCCGGACCGGAGCGGGATTTTGCCCTGGCGATGGCAACAGTGAATCGGGCGCTCGGCGACAACACGGACCGGGCCGCCGCCTTCGTCTGCGCGCTCGCCCTGGCGACGCCGGACGGCGGCGAGGCCGTGTTCGAGGGCCGGGTCGAGGGCCGTCTCGTCTGGCCGCCGCGCGGCAACCGCGGCTTCGGCTACGACCCGATCTTCGTCCCGGACGGCCACGCGGCGACCTTCGGCGAGATGGAACCGGCGGCCAAGCACGCGATCAGCCACCGCGCCCGCGCCTTCGCCAAACTGCTCACCGCCTGGCGCGCCGCGGCATGACGGCGTCGCTTCCATCGCCGCGATCTCGAATCCCCCTCCCCTTGGGGGAGGGGTTAGGGGAGGGGTCGTTCGCCGCCGCGCCGATGCCGGAGTCCGGCACTGCTGCCCGGTCCGCATGGGGGGGGGGGGGGGGGGGGGGGGGGGCGGGGCGGGGGGGGGGGGGGGGGGGGG
>JAPPLJ010000056.1 GCA_028819475.1 Rhodospirillaceae bacterium | reverse complement strand
GCTGCATCCCGCACCATGTCCAGATGTTCTTCGACAGGATGCACGATCATCTGCGCCGCGCCGGGCGGCGAGTGGCCTCGCTGGACGATGTCGAGTGGGTCTATGTGCGCGAGATGCAGGGCGTCCGGGGGCAGGTCGACCTGCAGCACTACGAGGGCCGTCTTGAGACGGTGCTCGGGAGAGCGGGCTACACGGTCGCGCTGGAGATCCTGACGGCAACGGCGGTCAACGCCGGCATCGCCGCCGAGACGGTCGACGGGTACCGCAACCATTTTTCGTCGCGGGACGCGCAGGACGGAGATGGCGCTCCCTCGGTCGACCATGTTCTGCATGTGCTGCAGCACGACGGCTACCTCGAACCCGGGGACGGCGGATACCGGTTCGTTTCCGGGCTCCTGGAGGACTGGTGGCGCGGGCGCTACGGGCAGAGGTTCGTGCCCGTGTTCGACCGGCAGCGCTGAGAACGGGAGTGGGGCCGATGGCTGTGACCGCCAGAAAATACAATCCGGGCTTTCTCTCGTTCGACGAACTGGTCGCGATCTTCTGCGTCCGGACGGCCGAGTACGACTCCCTGATCGAGGCGCTGCGCGAATGCTCGGGCAGCGCGAACACCCATCAGCTCGTGATCGGGCCGCGCGGCAGCGGAAAGACGAGCCTGCTGCTGCGAGTGGCTGCGGAGGTCATACGCGATGCCGATCTCTCGGCGCGCTTCTTTCCCATCGTATTCGCGGAGGAAAGCTACGAGGTCTCGACCGCCGGCGAGTTCTGGCTCGAATGCCTCTCCCGCCTGGCGGATCAAGCGCCGGCCGGGAAAGGCGGCGTCGATCTGCACCTCACCTTCGGGGAGCTACGCGCCATCCAGGACGACCGGACTCTGGAGGCCCGGTGCCTCGGGGTGCTGCAGGACTTTGCCGACCGGGAGGAGAAGCGGCTCGTGCTGATCGTCGAGAACCTGAACATGATGTTCAGGGACATGGGCGACGACGATGCGGGCTGGCGGCTGCGGAAGGCGTTGCAGACCGAACCGCGGGTCGTTCTGCTGGCAAGCGCAACCAGCCGGTTCGAGCAGATGAGCGATCCGAAGCAAGCCCTCTACGAGCTCTTCCGGGTGATCCGGTTGCATCCGCTGGACACGGAAGGCTGCGCGACCCTGTGGCAGACCGTGTCGGGGCAGGCGCGGGCGCCGCAGACGATCCAGGCCTTGCGGATTCTGACTGGCGGCAGCCCGCGGTTGCTCACCATCGTCGCCCGGTTCGGCGCGAATCTGTCGTTCCGCGAGTTGATGGCCGATCTCCTCGACCTGGTCGACGACCATACCGAGTATTTCAAGAGCCACCTCGATGCGCTCCCGGCGCAGGAGCGCAAGGTGTATCTCGCCCTCGCCGATCTCTGGAAACCGGCGAGCGCGCGCGAGATCGCCGACCGGGCCAGGCTCGGGACCAGCAAGTGCAGCGCCCAGCTTGCCCGTCTGGTCGACAAGGGCGCGGTCGAGGTGAGCGGCGGCAGCGCGCGGCGCAAGCTCTACTACCTGACCGAGCGGCTCTACAACATCTACTACCTGATGCGCCGGGCGCGCGGGCCGGCGCCGCTGATCGATGCGCTGATCCGCTTCATGGAGGCCTACTACTCCACCGACGAACTGAGGGCGTTCGGCGCCCGCATGGCGCGGGAAGCGCTGGGGTTCGACGGCGGTGCGTTGGCGCTCTACCGGATGGCCTTCGAGCGTCTAGTCGAATTGCCATCCCTTGAAGCGCATCGCGCGGAGCTGATTTCGCTTGCGCCGCCTGCCCTTGCGTATGCGCCCGGCGAGTTTTCCGGGGCATCCCAGGCGCCGTCGCCCGCGAGGGAGCTCCTGGGGAAAGCGCTGGCGCTGGCGGAAGGCGGTCGGTTGCAGGAGGCCATTGCGGCCTGGGACGAGGTCGACCGGCGGTTCGGGGCAAGCGACAAGCCGGCGGATCTCGATCAGGTGTCGCTGGCGCTCGTCAACAAGGGAAAGGCGCTGGGCGTTCTGGGAAAGGCGGATGAGGCATCGGCAGTGTGGGACGACGTGGTGCGGCGTTTCGGGGCGGACAACGGGATTGGTCACCCTCTGGCGGTGGCGACGGCGCTTGCGAGCAAGGGCGGCATGCTGGGCAACCTGGGCCGCCACACGGAAGCGCTGGCGGCCTGGAACGAGGTCGCGCGACGCTTCGGCAAGAGCCCGGCGCCGGGCCTTCAGACGCTTGTGGCCAGCGCGCTGGTCGGGAGGGCCGTCGCGCTGGACAGGTTGGACCGGCCTCGGGAAACCCTGCAGGCCTGCGATCAAGTTCTGGAACGCTTCGGCAAGAGCGGTTCGCCGGCGCATCGCGCTGAATTGGCGGTAGCCATGGTTGCACGGGGTCACGCGCTCAGCACGCTGAACCGCGCCGACGAGGCGATCGACGCCTGGAGCGCGGTGGTGGAGCGTTTCGGCAGGAGCGACTCTCCCAGAATCGTCGAACAGGTGGCCTCGGCGCTTGCGAACATCGGCACATGGCTCTTCAAGTCGGGCCGGTTGGAGGAGGCGCTGACCGCGTTCGACGGGGTCTTGCGAAGCTACGCCGGGAGCGATGCGCCTATCCTTCGCGAGGTAGTGGCGCGTAGTTTCGTCAACAGAGGCAACGTGCTGGCCGCATTGAAGCGGGAAGCGGAAGCGCTGTCGTCATGGCAAGAAGCAATCAGGCGCTTCGAAGCGGGCGGTTTGCAGGACGTGGCAGAACCGCATTGCAACGCGCTGATGAACAGGGCTGCGGCGCTGCACAACGCAGGAAGTCCGGAGGAAGCGCTGGAACTGTTGGCGGATGTGGCGGAGCGCTTCGGGGCCGACGACCGGCCCGAACTCCTCGCCGCGGTCGCGCAGGCCCAGACGAACAGGGGCGTCTTGCTGGAACAGTCGGGCCGATACGAAGAGGCGCTCGCGGTCTGGCAGCAGATCGAAGATCGCGTCGGCGCCAGCGATGAGCCGGAGCGGGTTGCGTTGGTCGCCGGCGCCTTCCAGCACCGGTGCGCCGATCTGTACGAGCTGAGCCGGATGGAAGAGGCGCTCGCAACCTGCGACCGGGCGATCGATCGCTTCGGGGACAGTAACGTGCCGGCAGTTGTCGATTCGGTTGCAGGGATTCTCCTCAACAAGGGCCTCGTGCTCGTTACTGCGCACAGGAACGAGGAGGCGCTGGCCGTCTGGGACGAGATCGAACGGCGTTTCGGAGACAGCGACGATCCGGGAATTTCGAAGCACGTTGCCTCGGCCCTCGTTAGCAAGGGCACGACGCTCGCCCAAATGAATCGGGCCGAGGACGCGGTCGAGGTATGGAATGACGTCATGCGCCGGTTCGGGGAGAATGGCTCTCCCCTGTATCGCGAGGAGATCGCGACGGCCCTCAACAACAGGGTGCTGGTGCTGGACCTGTTGGATCGGCCGGAAGAGGCGCTTGAGGCTTGTGACGAGGCGCTCCGGCGGTTCGGAAGCAGCGACGAGCCCTACGATGTCGAGGCAGTCGCACAAACTCTCGTCAACAAGGGTGGCCTCCTGGTCGATCTGGACCGTACCGAGGAGGGCTTCGCGGCGTGGGACGAAGTCGTTCGGCGCTTCGAGGATAGCGATGAGCCGGCGCTACGCGTCGCGGCGGAAATGGCGCTGTGCAGGCGGGCAGAGCATGAATTGTCCGAAGGCCGGGCAAGGACCGCCGTCGGATTGCTCGACCGTGCGCTGCTGCCGGCACGGGCGGGAATGCCGGCCAGCAGACTGCAGGGCCATCTTGTCCGGGCTCAGGCACACCTGGCGGAAGGCGACGGCGAAGCAAGCACCAGGGATGTCGTGACGGCACTGTCGATCCTTCCCGAACTGAACATGCTGCCGAGGGAGGTGCTGGTGGCCCTGGCCGATCTATCGGCGGGTGTCGGCCTGGAGAGGATGTGCGATCTGATCGGGTCGTCGCCGGCCGGCGATCTCCTGCTTCCGCTGAAGACAGCGCTGGAACTGGAACTCGGATTGGAGCCGAGAGTGGCCAGGGAAGTCGAAGAGGTCGCCGAAGACATACGCCGGGAATTGCTTGCCGGGCGCAAGGATGAGAAGCAACCGCGGGCGACCTGAAGGATTCGGGCAGGGCGGCGGATCGTTGTCGGGCTCAGACGCGGGGAGAACTGCAGGACGTTGCGACGGTCTCCGAGCGGCGCCGGAGCGGCTGGCGGTCCCGCTGCGGACGGCGCGCGTAACGTTGCTTGACGGCGGGATCGAGGTCGACCGGCGCGTCCAGCGCGGCGGTATAGGCATTCCAGGCCTCGTCGTCGAGCAGGACGGCCGGGCGCTCGTTCAGGGTCTCGATCGCCACGGCCTCGCTGGAGCGCAGCACGAACTCGGTCCGGGTCACGCCCCGGATCGCCGCTGCGCGGTCGGTGAGGGCGAGGCGCTCGTCCGAGATGCGGAAGTTGACCTGGACCATCGGGGTCTGTCCCCAGCGGGTTGCCGAGGCGGGGTCGTCGGCGAAAACGTTCAGGTCAGGTCCGGACGACCGGCAAGCGGAGCAGCGCCCGCACGCCGCCGGGACGGCGGCGCAGCGGCCTACTCGCAGACAACGCCGTCGCCGTCCCGGTCGTGCATGAAGCGGTAGGCCGGATGGACGCGCGGCACCGGCGCGATGCCGTGCCGGCGGGCCTCCGCGCAGGTGATCCGGCCATTGCGGTTGTCGTCGTAAAGCCGCAGCGCATCGACGGTTTCGCCGGCCGTCGGTCGTCGCGCTTCCGGACTGGCGGGCGCCGGCGCCGGCGCACGCGCTGCGAACACCATGCCGGTAGACCTGCAGGACGACAGCACGCGCTCCAGCGCGGCGGCCTCCCGGCGGTCGACCGTCAGGCGGTACTTGCGCTTGACGGCGACGACGCGCGCGGCGAACCAGCAGCGGTTCTTCCGCGGAAGCCACTCGCCGGAGTCGAGGCCGCACTTGCCGGCCGGTCCGCAGCGGTTCACCGCGGGTGCGGCGAGGGTCAGGTTGAGCGGGTCGGATGCGAAGCGCCGGCGGTCCGCCGGTCCGGCGGCGCAGAGGCCGCTGTCATGGGCCTCGGAGACGGCGACGATGTGCTCGATGTCGGTCTGCCGCACGGTCGCGAAATACCGCCCGGTATACGGCCCGTAGATCCGCCCGCCCATCGACGCCACGATGCCGGCCTCTAGCGACTGCGCATAGGGATAGTCCCGGCGCTCGTAGGGCGTGCAGCGCCGTTCCGGCGCGACGGCGAGGCCGCGCCAGCTGTCGCCGGCGGTCTGGGCCGCAGCGATAGCGAATTCGAAAAGGATTGCGCCGGCGGCGATGCCGGCCAGGAAGGCGGCGGCGCCGGGTCGGCGCTCTCGGCGGCTTCGGTTCGAAGGTCGGCGCATCGTCACGGGACAGGGTGCTCGATTCCGCTTCCGGCGGGACGGCTGCGCAGCAGGGTGCTGGCAGAAAGGGCGGCATGCAGGCGCGGTTCCGGCTTCCGGCAGGGATTGCCCGATCGGTGACCGGGATTCAAGGCCGGCGGTCGATCTCGGCTTCCCGGGCGGCGCCGGCGAACGCCTTCGCCATCCAGGCCGGCATGTCGGCGGAGCGCAGCTTCTCGAACCCGGCCGGTCCCAGGGCGGCTTCGATCCTGGCGACCGTTTCCGGCGTCACGTTGTCCTTGCCGAGATACCATAGCGCGGAAATGGCGGCGCCGGCCGGCTCGCCCGCGAATTGCAGCCGGCGGCGGTTCGAGGTGTGGACCAGCCTGACGGCGGTGCCGGCGACCCGGATCGTGCGGGTCGAGCCGCTGGTATGGTACACGGGCGCGGTCGGCACCTGGATGGTGAGCCTGAACCGCCTCGCGGCTTCGGCGCCGTGGATCTGGATCGTCTCGCCATTGCCGCGCGCAATGGTCTCGACCACCTCGCGGATGTCGGGCATGACGGCGCCGACGAACCGGCTTGTCTTCGGACGGACGAAGACGCCCTGGGCAAGGCGCCGGATTTCGCCGTCCGCGGCGAGGCGGGAAAGGGCGCGGTCGATGGCGCCGCGGGTGCCGTGCTCCAGGAAGCCGGCGCCGGTGAAGGGCCTGCCCCGGGGCAGTTTCCGTATGGCGGCTCGAACGGCCTTCGCGGTGGACATGGCGCAATCCTGTCTTGTCCAAAAATATAGCGATAGTTTGGACAATTTCAAGGTGCGGAAACGGTCCCCGGGACGCGGGTCAGTGCTCGGTGGGGTCTCCCGGCTTGGAGGTCTCGGCGCGCATGGAGGCCCCAACCATGGCTTGCCAGGCCTCCCGGTCGTGTCCAAGACGCCTGTCGAGCTTGTCGCAAGTGCTGAGGGCATCGTCCATCGTCAGCGCGACCTGCGCAGTGGGTACATGGCCTGCCATGCCCTCGATGACGATGCGGATCTGCTGCACGTCGGCCTCGACGTCGCAGGCCGACCGAGTCCGGGAGCCGGCCGCCGCGGTCGTGGAAGACGTCCATGTCGTCCGACAGCCTGGGCCAGCCGCGGTTCAGGGCCGCCCCGCCGGCGACATAGCTGTGCGCCGACCGGTAGGGGCGGAGGACCCCGGCGGCCGACCGCTGGATCGCCGTGAGGGGCATTACCGTGCCAGCCTGCTGAGCTTCTGTCCCAGCCTGTAGGCTTCCGCGTTGCCGCGGTGCATGAGCGCGGCGGCGATCACGGCAGCGTCGGGCAGGTCCGCAGTCTCGGGGTCGACGTCGATGTTGTCGAGGCAGCGTACACGGAATCTCCTGTAGGCCGTCGCGATCAGCTTTCGCGCCTCCCTGACCGCTTCCGGTTGCGAGCCTTCCCGCAGCTGGGCGGCGTAGGCTTTCAGCGTGTCGACCCGGTCGGCGGGAACGTACACCTCGACGCGCTTCAGGCCGGCCTGGCGCCGCCGTTCGCGGGACCGGTAGACGCGTTCGTTTGCGGATTCGCTCGCAGCTGGCATCGGATGTCTCCCGTTTGGCGTAACCGGAAATATAACAAGTAGTAATGCCGGTTACAATATCTTGATTATTGACCGGTCATGTATGGACAATTGTTGCCGGTTGCAATACCGGTGTTGCGTCTGCGGCGCGGCGCTCCCGATCGGCGGTGCGGCCTCAGTGCCAGGCGCGGCCGTCGGGGCCGTCGTCTTCGGCATGCATGGATCGGGCCGCCATGGCGGTCCAGGCCTCCCGGTCCAGCCCGAGGCGGCGGTTCAGGCGATCGCAGATGTCTTCCGCCGACTCGACCGTCAATGCGACCAGCGCCGTGGGGACGTAACCGGCCATGCCCTCGATCACGATGCGGATCTGCTGGACCTCGTCTTCGACGTCGTAGGCCGGGACGAAGCAATAGTTGGGGTCGTCGGGCAGAGTCTGGGCGGTCATGGCGGTCTCCCTGGGCTGGGGCGGCATCGGCGGCAGCCCGGCCGGCCATACATATACCGGCCGGGCGCCGGGCGGGCGATTGTCCGTGGGTTCAGGCGGCGAGCGGCCAGCGCTCGAGGAGGCGCTCCATCGCGCCGGCATTGGGCGCGAATATCCGGGCGCGGAAGGATACGATCTCGACGGTGCAGCCCATGCGCCGCAGCGCAGGCAGGTCGGTGTCCGCCGGCCCCTCGATCTCGACCCGGTTGGCGCCCATCAGCCGCCGGCGCGCGAGCCGCCAGCCGTTGGCGAGGTCGAGCGCGTTGCCGCGCTCCATGACGGCCGCGAAGGCTTCCGGGGCGGTCATGGCGGGGCCGCCGTCGAGGCCGAAATTCGCTCGGACCGCGCGCACCTGCTCGGCGACGAGCACCCTGCCGATGAGACTGTGACCATCATCCGAGGTCAGGCGTCGAACCCGCATGTTCTCGGCCGGCAGTCGGTCCCAGACCGGCAGCAGCAGGCCGGTGGCGAGCCAGAAGCGCGACTCCACGAAAGCCGGGAGGCCCGCGATCTCGGCGTCCCAGAGCGCGCGCCATGCGGTCTCGTCGGCGGGCCGCCAGCGGGAAGCGTCGAACTCCGCCGCCGCCATGGTGTCGGCGCCTGCGGGCCGCAACAGGCGGACGCGCTCCTGGAGGCCGCCGTCCTCCAGCGTGCGCAAAGCTGCAGGCAGGACCACGGCGGCGCGCTTCGACCGGGCGTTGACGACGAGCCTGGGCTTGCCGTCCGTCTCGCGATAGAGCGTAGCGAGATGGAGGGCGTGATCGGCGTCGGTCGGGTTCGGCGGATCGCGCCGGACAATTTCGACCAGCTCGGTCGCAACGCCGGCGCCGGGATGTTCGTAGAGCGTCTCGCGCCCGGCGATGACCAGCGAGTCGGCGACCACGGTCTCGACCCCGACCTCGTAGCTGCCGGCCTCGATCGCCTGCTCGATGTTGGCGGCGATACGCGACTCCAGCTCGGAGAAGAGCTGGTTCTGCTCGGCGATGGGCAGGGCCAGGAGCCGGTTGAGGAACTTCGGCATCGGCGGCAGGTCGTCCTTGAGCCCGCCCTCGTGGACGATCTTCAGGCCGGTCGACTCCTGGAAGCGCTCGATGGTCCAGCCCTCGATGCTGCCGCGCCAGAGCGCGCTGTAGAACTGGCGCAGGGCTGCCTTCGCATAGAGGCTCTCCAGGTTGTCGCTCTCGCGGAACAGCGCCGCGTCGTTGCCGCCCATGGCGGTCTGGGAATCCCGCTGGCCGCGCGTGATGGCGCCCAGGCTGTCGAGCCGCCTTGCAATGGTGGCAATGAAGCGCCGCTCGCCCTTCACGTCCGTGGTCACCGGCCGGAACAGCGGAGCGGACGCCTGGTGCGTCCGGTTGGTCCGGCCCAGCCCCTGGATCGCCTGGTCGGCGCGCCAGCCGGGTTCCAGCAGGTAGTGGACGCGCCGCTCGGTGTTCGCGCAGGAGAGGTCGGCGTGGTAGCTCCTGCCCGTGCCGCCGGCCATCGAGAACACCAGGATGCGCTTCTCGCCGTCCATGAAGGCGGCGGTCTCGGCGAG